>JAIRKS010000023.1 GCA_031259905.1 Odoribacteraceae bacterium | reverse complement strand
AATTCTATTTTGGGAGCTCCCGAAATCATTTTGGGAGCTCCCAATTTCATTTTGGGAGCTCCCAATTTCATTTTAGGAGCTCCCGAAATCATTTTGGGAGCTCCCAATTTAATTTTGGGAGCTCCAAATCTTGTTTTGGGAGCTCCTAATTTTATTTTAGGAGCTCCCAATATGTTTTTGTGAGTTCCAATTACAGGTAGGAGAAGTAAACTTCTCGACGGCGGAAAACAATATTCCAGCGGGCGATAAAGACCCGCGAGGAGGCGACGGCAATATCCCGGTAGGCGATAAAGACCCGCGAGAGGCGGACAGCAATATCCCGACGGGCGATAAAGACCCGCGAGGGGGCGACGGCAATATTCCGACGGGTGATAAAGACCCGCGAAAGGGCGACGGAAATACACCGGCGGGTGTTTCATGAAAGCAAGCGGGTGTTTCACGAAAGCGAGGGGATGGCGTCAAAGACTTCGTGTAGATACTAAAATTGTATTGTACAATCTTGCATTGTATATCATGGTGGTACAAGAGAGGTTAACCCTTCATTGACATCGCGACGAATGACAAGAAATGGAATCTACCGGGCGACGGTGGTGACGACGCGATGACAACATGTCACCGCGTGATATTCTGGCATGACAATTGTCCCGGCGTCGGGAGAGTTTCAAGAAAAATAATCACGAATTAAAAAATAAACACGATGTCACAAGGCAAAATTGGAGTTTCGACAGGGGATCTTTTCCCCGTTATCAAGAAATTTTTGTACTCGGATCACGAGATCTTCCTGCGCGAGATCATCTCTAACGCGGTAGACGCGACGAGAAAACTGCAAGTCCTGGCCACGAGCGGGGAATTCAAGGGCGAGACCGGGGAACTGAAAGTGCGCGTGAAGGCGGACAAGACCGCCGGCACGCTGACCGTCTCCGATAACGGGATCGGGATGACGCGCGAGGAGGTGGAACGGTACATTAACCAGATCGCGTTCTCCGGGGCGGGGGAATTCCTGGAAAAATACAAGGACGAGGCCACGATGATCGGGCATTTCGGGCTGGGATTCTACTCGGCGTTCATGGTCAGCGACCGGGTGGAGATCCTCACGCGCTCCTGGCGCGAGGGAAGCCAGGCGGTGCGCTGGTCGTGCGACGGGACGCCGGAATATTCCCTCGACGACGCGGTGAAGGAGGAACGAGGGACGGATATCGTCATGTACATCAACAGCGAGGAGAGAGAATTCCTCGAGGAAAAGAAGATCACCGAGCTGCTGAACAAGTACTGCAAGTTCCTCCCCGTCGAGATCGTTTTCGGCAAGAAGAAGGAGTGGAAAGACGGCGAGTACAAGGAGACGGAAGAGGATAACGTGATCAATGACACCCACCCGGCGTGGACGCGGAAGCCCTCCGGGTTGACGGAAGAGGACTACGAGAAGTTCTATCACCAGCTCTACCCGATGGCGCGGGAGCCGCTCTTTCACGTTCACCTGAACGTGGATTATCCTTTTCACCTGACGGGGATTCTCTACTTCCCGAGGGTAGATTCCAACATGGAATTACAGAGAAACAAGATACAGCTCTACTGTAACCAGGTCTACGTCACGGACTCCGTGGAAGGGATCGTGCCGGAATACCTGACGCTGCTGCACGGGGTGATCGATTCCCCGGACATCCCGTTGAACGTCTCGCGCTCCTACTTGCAGTCCGACCGGAACGTCAAGAAGATCTCGAGCCACGTCACCAAAAAGGTCGCCGATAGCCTGGGCGAGATCTTCACGAGCCGCCGCGAGGAATACCAGCAGAAGTGGGACGACCTGAAGATGTTCATACAGTACGGGATGCTTACCGACGAGAAGTTCGAGGAGCGCGCGCGGGGGATTTTCCTCTTCAAGAATACCGAGGGAAAGTATTTCACCATCGAGGAGTACGAGCAGTTGATCAAACCCAACCAGACGGACAAGGACGGTAAGCTGGTGTATCTCTACGCCACCAACAAGCAGGAGCAATACGCTCACGTCGAGAAGGCGAGAGAGAAGGGGTACGATGTCCTCTTGCTGGACGGGCAACTCGACACGCATTACATTAACCGCGTGGAGCACGAGAATCCCGACGTCCGCTTCGCGCGGGTGGACTCGGAGGTGATCGACAAGCTCGTGCGGAAGGAGGACGCGAGGGAGTGCGCGTGGAATAACGAGGAACGGGGGGAAGCGCGAGAGATCTTCCTGTCCCAGCTCCCGGCGGGCGGCACGGCGTACACGGTAACCTTCGAGGCGCTGGGGGAAGGGGGCGATCCCGTGATCGTGACCCGCCCCGAGTTCACGCGCCGGATGAAGGAGATGGCCAGCATGAATCCCGGCATGAATATCCACGGCATGTTCGATGATCAATACTCGCTGGTGGTGAACACCGATCATCGCCTGGCGAAAGAGATCCTGTCGCGGGAGAAGGAGGCGCTCGGCGAGAAGTTGGCCCCGCTATACGCCGGGATCGAGGAGCTGAAGCAGAAGAAGAGAGAGATCGACGCCTTGAACAAGGACAAGAAAGAGGGAGAGATCCCGACCGTCGACAAGGAGCGGAAGGAGGAATATAACAAGGAAATCGACGCCTTGAAGCGACAGAAAGAGGCGCTCCTCCACGAGTACGGTAAAGAGGACAAGGTCGTCGGACAGTTGATCGATCTCGCCCTCCTCGCCAACGGATTGCTCGAGGGAGAGGGGCTTTCGCGTTTCGTGAAACGGAGCGTCGAGCTGATATAGCACGCGCGCGCTCCAGGTAGAGGAGACTTTTGACAAACCTGCCGTCTGGCGTTCAACGCCGGACGGCAGTATTTTTAGGCATCCCCCGCGGGCCAGCACGGGCAAGGACGACAACAACCGTTAAGGTTTCACCCGTTAAAACTTGCTTCACGCGAAAAATCGCCGGCAGCAGGCATCGCGTCACCCCTCGCTATCGCCCCGGGGCTTTGATTTCTTCCTTCGCGCGTCCCTTACCCTCAAGTAAGTAAAATTGAGTTCGATCTTCCTCACGTCGAGGAGCGCCCTCACCCTGTCGATCACCAGGTCCACGGGGAAATCTATCGCGCGGGTAAGCTCCTCCAGCTCCATCCCGTCCGGCGCGAGGAGGCGCAGGATCTCGGCATCAACGAACCCCCGTTCATCCCGCGTGAGGCGCTTTTTCTCCTTGATACACGTGTCGCACACCCCGCATCTCTCCCGTTCCCCCTTCCCGAAATACTCCATCAGGAAGAGCTGCCGGCACTTGTCGCGCTCCTCCACGTAATCCACCATCGTGTTGACGCGTTGCTTGAAGGCCCGTTTCCGTTTCTCGTACGCGTCATACCCGAAGGTCAGGTACGACGCGGGGAAACGCGGCATGAGGTAAAAGATGTGCAGGCTATCGTTGGCGGGAACGTAGCGGATGATCCGCTCCCGCGCCAGCGCGACGAAGGCCTTGTAGAGCGTGCGCGGGTTCACGTGCAGCTCGCCAGCGATGAACTCCTCGTCGACGAACGCCTCCTGCACGAAGATTCCGGCGCATGAGCGCATCAGGAAGACCAGCAGGCGCTCGAGCAGGGGATCCTTCAAGTCGACCTCGTACAGCTGATCGCGCGGCACGATGATCGTCACTCGCGAGAGGGAGTTGCGGGAAGAGATAAGCTCCAGGTAACCCGCCACGGACAATACCTCGATCGCCGAGAGCGTTATCGACCGTTCCAGCCGGAAGAGGACGAGAAACCGCTCCAGGTCAAACTCGAAAGACATGCCCTCGCCACCGCCTTCCGGGATGTTCAGGAAACTCGCGAGATCCTCGTAGACTTGCCGGATAAACCTCTTCTTCGGGAAATTCCTGGAGACACGGCTCTTCAGGGTTGCCAGCGAGACGCTATTATAGATAAGCACCGCGTAAGCGCGTTGCCCGTCCCGCCCCCCGCGCCCTGCCTCCTGGAAGTAAGCCTCCGGGCTATCGGGAATATCGTAATGTATCACCACGCGAACGTCCGCCTTGTCGATTCCCATCCCGAAAGCGTTCGTCGCCACGATCACCGTCGTCTTTCCCTCCTTCCACTCCTCCTGCTTCTTCTCGCGCTGGCTCGAGGAGAGGCCCGCGTGATAGAAATCAGCCAGCACGCCCGACTCGTTCAGGAAGTCACTCACCTCGGCGGTGCGCCGGCGGCTGCGGACGTAGACGATCGCGCTCCCCGGCACTTTCAGGAGGATATCGCGCGTCCCGGCCATCTTGTCATCGATCTCCCGCGTGACGTAAACGAGGTTATCCCGACGAAAACTTGTCGAGAACACGCACGGCTTCCTGAACTTCAAGCGGGCCTGTATGTCTTCCACCACCTCCGGGGTGGCCGTCGCGGTCAGCGCCAGCACGGGCACGCTGGGAAAAAGCGCGCGCGCCTCGGCAACGCGCAGGTACGAGGGGCGAAAGTCGTACCCCCACTGCGAGATGCAGTGCGCCTCGTCCACGGCGATCATCGACACCGGCATCTGCCGCAGGTAACCGCGGAAGTGTTCCGACGCCAGCCGCTCCGGGGAGACGTAAAGAAAGTGGACGCGGTGGTAGATGCACTTGTTGATGATCGTCGACACGTGATCAGGCGTCATTCCGGTGTAGATCGCCTCGGCGAGGATTCCCCGTTGCTTCAGCCCCTCCACCTGGTCTTTCATCAGGGCGATCAGGGGCGTCACCACGAGGCACGTGCCGTCGAGGATCAACCCCGGCACCTGGTACGTCAGCGACTTTCCTCCCCCCGTCGGCATGAGCGCCAGCGTGTCCTCCCGCTCCAGCACGGAACGGATAATCTCCTCCTGCAGGGGACGGAAAGCGTCGTACCCCCAGTACTGTTTTAATATCGTTTTCGGGTCCATGATCATGATTCAACAACGTTCTCGCGAAGCTACGAAATAACCTCCCGCGAACGCCCGCCCGTTCCCTGTTTTTGAAATTATCGCGCCGCGCGCGGCGAGACGTGATTTGCCTGTTACCTTTGTCCCCGTGTATAACTGAAATGCAATGATTGATTTTGCAGCCATAGATTTTGAAACGGCCAACCGTGCACCGTCGAGCGTGTGCAGCGTGGGCGTCGTGATCGTCCGCGACGGGCTGGTCACGGGGAAGATTTACCGGCTCGTGCGCCCGGAGCCGGAAGAATACGCGTACTGGAACACCCGCGTGCACGGCCTGAAGGCGTCGGACACCAGGGACGCCCCGTCGTTCCCGGTCGTCTGGCAAGAGATCGCCCCGGCGATCGCCGGCCTGCCGCTGGTGGCGCACAACAGCAGCTTCGACGAGGGTTGCCTGCGGGAAGTTCACCGGGCCTACGGCATGGATTATCCCCCCTACACGTTCCTCTGCACGTGCCGCGCGGCGCGGCGCGCGTTCGGGAAAACCATCGCCAATCACCAACTACACACCGTTGCCGCGCGCTGCGGCTTTGACCTGAAGAATCATCACCACGCCCTGGCCGACGCGGAAGCGTGCGCGGCGATCGCGTTGAAAATCTTGTGAAGCGAGCGCGTGTCATGCCTTTCTGCCTCCAGGAGGGCCGGCACACGTTACTCTCTCCTTATTTTATATATATTCGCGTCATGCAAAAAGAGACGCGTACACCCGACAACGTTTTCGCGCGATTCCTCCGCCGGAAGAGCGCGCGATACGTCATCATCACCCTCCTGCTGGTCGTCTGGATGATGCTGTTCGACCCGTACGGCTACTTCCCGTGGAAGCGGCTGCTCGGCGACATCCGCTCGCTGGAAAGGGAAAAGGAGTATTACATCGAGAAAACCCTCGACGCCAGGAGAAAAATCAACGAGCTGCAAGGAAGCCGCGAGATGCTGGAGAAATTCGCCCGCGAACAATACCTGATGAAGCGGCCCGACGAGGAGTTGTTCATCATCAACGACGATTGAGCCGTGGGAAGAATCATCGCCATCGATCACGGGACGAAACGCGTCGGGATCGCCGCCACGGATCCCGGACGCGTCATCGCCAACGGCCTCGCCACAGTCGCCACGCGTGACGTGATCGACTTCCTGAAGGCCTACGTGGCGCGCGAGCCGGTCGACCTCTTCGTCGTCGGCCACCCCAAGCAGATGGACAACACCGATTCGGAAAACATGTCACGCGTCATCCCCTTCGTCGCCACCCTCCGTCGCGCCTTCCCCGCCATCCCCGTCGAGCTGCACGACGAGCGGTTCACCTCCCTCCTCGCGCGCCGGGCGATCATCGAGGCCGGGGCGAAGAAAAAACAGCGGCAGGACAAGGCCACCATCGATCTCGTCAGCGCCACGATCATCCTGCAATCCTACCTCGAACGCGCGAGGAACATGACAACAAAATAACACGATATGCTACTACCCGTTTACATTTACGGACACCCTGCGCTCGGACAACCCTCCGTCGACGTGACGCCCGCCGACGAGGGCCTCGACAAGCTCCTCGAGGACATGTGGGAAACGATGTACGAGGCCGACGGCATCGGTCTCGCCGCGCCGCAAGTAGGCAAAAACCTTCGACTCTTCGTCATCGACGCCACGTGCCTCGCCAAAGACTCGCCCGCGTGCGCCGGCTTCAAGCGCGTCTTCATCAACGCCAGGATCATCGAACGCTCCACCGACCAAGTCGTCATGAACGAGGGATGCCTCAGCATCCCCGGCATCCACGAAAACGTCTCGCGACCCGCGAGCATCACGATCGCCTACAAGGACGAAAACTGGGTAGACCGCGTCGAGCAGCTCGACGGGATGCCCGCCCGCGCCGTCCTGCACGAGTACGACCACGTCGAGGGACTCACCTTCATCGACCGCCTCACCCCCCTCCGCCGGCGATTCCTCAAGAGCAAGCTCGCCGCGCTCTCCGCCGGCAAGTTCGAGAGAAACTACCGCGTCGTCTTACCGGGAAACCGCGGCTCCCGTCGCCGCGGAAAACCATGAAACAAACACCCCGCCTGCTCCTCGCGCTCCTGCTCCTCCTCCCGCGCGCCCTACCGGCGGGAGAACAACGCCTACCGGTCATCAGCGGGATAATCACCAGCAGCGACACCGGACAACCCCTCCCCGGCGCCAACCTCTCCGTCACCGGCACCCGCCGCGGCACCGTCGCCAACGCCGACGGCCACTACGCTATCACCCTGCCGCGCGGCAAGCACCTCCTCCTCTTCTCCCACGTCGGCCACGCCACCCGCGAAGTGACCGTCGACCTCGCCGACGACAAGAAGCTAAACATCGCCCTCGTCCCGCGTGCCGGGAAGATCGGGGAGATCACCGTCACCTCCGCGACGAGCCGCGTCGCCCGCCAGGAAACAGGCGTCGAGCGTCTACCACCGCGCGCCATCAAACGCGTACCGGCGCTCCTCGGCGAGGTCGACGTCATCAAGGCCATACAACTCCTCCCCGGCGTCCAACCCACCTCGGAGGGATCATCCGGTTTCAGCGTGAGAGGAGGGAGCCACGACCAGAACCTCATCCTCCTCGACGACGCCACCGTCTACAACGCCTCCCACCTCATGGGATTCTTCTCCGTCTTCAACAACGACGCCATCAAGGACGTCACCCTCTACAAGGGCGACATCCCCGCCTCGTTCGGCGGACGGCTCTCCTCGCTGCTCGACATCCGCTCCCGCGAGGGCGACGCCTCCCGCTTCTCCGCCACCGGGGGAATCGGACTTATATCAAGCCGACTCACCGTCGAGACACCCATCGCCGGCGAACGCGCCTCGCTCCTGCTCTCCGGGCGCAGGACTTACGCCGACATCTTCCTCGCCTTCTCCGGCGACGACGACCTCCGGGGTACCGCCCTCTACTTTCACGACGTGAACGCCCGCGTCGATTACCGTCCCGGCAAGGACGATCACCTCTACATCGCCGCCTACACCGGCAAGGACAGGTTCGCGAACAAGAACGCCGGCATGACGTTCAGCAACCGGACGCTCGCTGCGCGCTGGGACCACCGCTTCTCCCCGCGGACAATCGCCGGCGTCACGATCTTCACCAGCGCCTACAACTATTACCTCAAAAGCGACCTCGGCGAGCAACTCGCCCAGGACTGGGCGTCGGGCATCACCGACACCGGCCTGAAAATAGACATCGCCCGCCACGCCACGCGCCTCACCCTTAAAGCAGGATACAACGCCACATACCACCGCTTCCACCCCGGCGAGGGCGGCGGCATCGGCGACGACGCCCTCTTCGACCGCGTCAAACACCCCACGCTCCTTGCCCTCGAGCACGCCCTCCACGCCGCCGTCGAGTTCTCACCCGTCGAGAACCTCTCCGTCAAGGCCGGCGCGCGATACACCCTCTTCCACGACATCGCCAACGGCGAAGAGATCACGTACCTGCGCGACTACCTCCCAGACCACTCCACGCGCCCCCCCCGCGGCACCCTCTACCACACCTACCGCCACCTCGAGCCGCGCCTCGGCATCGCCTACCGCCTCGACGACAACAGCGCGCTCAAGGCAAGCTACGCCCGCGCCGTGCAACACGTGCAGGTAGCCTCGAACTCCACCAGCGGCTCGCCGCTCGACATCTGGTTTCACGCCACCCCCAACGTCAAGCCACAACGCGGCGACCAGATCGCCGCCGGATATACCAGGGCGCTCGCCCGTGACGTCGACCTCTCCGTCGAGGTCTACTACCGGCACGCCCGCGACGTCATCGACTTCAAGGACCACGCCACTCTCCTCGGCAACGCCGACCTCGAGCAAGAGATAAGGGCCGGCACGGCACGCGCCGCCGGCATCGAGTGCATGATACGCCGCGACGCCGGACGACTCACCGGCTGGGCAAGCTACACCTACGCCAGAAGCCGACGACAAGTCAGGGAAATCAACGACGGCAAACCGTACCGCTCCCCCAACGACAAGCCGCACGCCGTCACCATCGTCGCCTCCCTCGAGATCTCCCCGCGCTGGAACGCCTCCGCCAACTGGGTATACGCCACCGGGCACCCCGTCACCTACCCCTCCGGCCGCTTCCTCGTCGGCGAAACCTACCTCCCCCTCTACCCCGGGCGCAACGAAAGCCGCTTCCCGGACTATCACCGCCTCGACCTCTCCGTCACCCGCCTCCTCTCGCGCCCCGGCGCCCGCCTCAAGAGCGAGATCAACCTCTCCCTCTACAACGCCTACGGGCGCAAGAACCCCTGGACCATCGTCTTCAGGCAAGAAGAAGACCGCCCCGACATCTCCTACGCCGAGCAACTCTACCTCTTCAGCGTCGTCCCCTCCATCACCTGGAACTTCACCTTCTAAGCCATGAACACCGCCCGACTCCTCCTCCCCGCCCTCCTCCTCGCGGCGTGCACCGCCCGCGTCGACATCCGCCTCGACGAGAGCGCACCGGCGATCGTCATACACGGCTACATCACCACCGACACCGCCCGTCACCCCGTCACCATCTCCCGCTCCACCGCCTACTTCGCCGTCACGCCCCCGCCGCCCGTCCGCGGCGCCACCGTCACCATCTCCCGCGGCCACGACACCTTCCCGTTCGTCGAGGACGACACCCTCCCGGGAACGTACCGCCCCGTCACGCCCATCGCCTGTACGCCCGGCGCCACCTACACCCTCGCCGTCACCGTCAGCGAGAACGGCACGCCCGCCACCTACACCGCCTCATCCACCGCGCCCCTCGACAGCGAGATCGACTCCATCGAGCTGCGCCCCTCCACCGTCTTCAAGAACTCCGTCGAGGTGCTCGGACACGGCACGCTGCCCGACAACGAGAAAAACTTCCTCTCCTTCCACCTCTACCGCGACGGCCTGCACCTCACCTCCCGTCTCGAGGACCTCTTCATCGTCGACGACTCCTATTTCAAGCAGAAAGAGATGCACGGCGTCCTCTGCCAGCTCCTCGACCAGGAGACGCCCGCGACGACCCTCTCTCCCGGCGACGTCGTCACCCTGCGCGTCGACGTCCTCCCCGAGGACTACGCCCGCTTCCTCCAGCAGGCACGCCAGCAAGCCCGCGGCTCCAACCCCATCTTCAGCGGTCCGCCCGCCAACATCTCCACGAACATCACCCGCGTCTCCCCCGCCGCCGACACCTCCCCCGTCGCCGGCTTCTTCGCCGCCTTCCCCACGCGGAAGAAATCCGCCGTCTACGCCCCCCTCCCCTGAACGCGGAACGTGACCTCCCGCGCCACCGTCTATCTCGACCGCGCCGTCGTCTATCTCGCCCGCGCCGTCAACTAAACTCACGCCGCCGTCGTCTATCTAGACCGTGACGTCGTCTATCTAGACAGCGCCGTCGTCTAGCTAAAGCGAGTTGTCGTCTAGCTAGACGAAGCCGTCGTCTAGCTAGACGGGGGCGTCGTCTAGATAGACGGGGCCGTCGTCTAGCTAAAGCGAGTTGTCGTCTAGATAGACGACGGCGCTGTCTGGTTAGACGACGCCACGGTCTAGCTAGACGACCTCACGGTCTAGTTAGACGACGCCGCCGTGGGTTTACACGACGCCGCCGCCGTTCACCGAAAAAAAACCGGCGTGCCTTGCCGATATCCCGTGATTCTCCTTACCTTCGTCGCCGTGATATCCTGCAAGGGGTGCCCAAGGGACGAACGGCAACGTTCCCCCTGCCCGCTCGCCGTCCGGGGAGAGGGTTAACACGACGGGCTGAGAGTATACCCTGTACCTGATCCGGGTAATGCCGGCGGAGGGAAAGCGGGCGACAGGCCCGGTAAGAATAAACAAGAAGAAAAAAGAAAACAGGCGCGGGGACTACCCGTGCCATAAAACGAACGAGATGAAGATTTTTATTAACGACAAGGAGACCGCGTGCGAGCAAGGCTACACGCTGGAAAAAGTGCTCGAGACGAACGGCATCGACACGAGACACGCGGCAGTGGCGCTCGACCTCGAGGTGATCCCGCGCGAGGAGTGGGGCAAAACCCGGCCGCGCGACGGGAGCAGTATACTGGTCATTAAAGCCGCGCAGGGCGGGTGAAATAGACGGGAATCATGGAAAAGAAGTTACACCTCGTCGCCGGGCCGCTGCCCGGGTCGCGAAAGATACACGTGCCGGGGAAGCTGTTCGACCTGGAAGTGCCCATGCGCGAAATCATCCTCTCCCCGACGGTGGACGCGCGCGGCAAGTGCCGTGAAAACCCGCCCGTCATCGTCTACGACACCTCCGGGCCGTACACCGACCCGCGGCACGAGATCAACCTCGACAAGGGGTTGCCCCGCCTGCGCGAGGCGTGGATCGAGGCGCGGGAAGACACCGTCAAGCTCCCCGGCCCGTCGTCCGGGTACGGGCGGGAAAGGCTGCTCGACCGGTCGCTCGACAGCCTCCGCTTCGAGCACGTCAACCGTAACCCGCGCGTCGCCCGCCCCGGGAAGCGCGTCACGCAAATGTATCACGCCCGGCAAGGCACGATCACCCCGGAAATGGAGTTCGTCGCCATACGCGAGAACCAGCTGGCCGAACGAGCCGGCGAACAATGCCGCGGGGAACACGACGCCCGCGCGCCGCGACAAATCACGCCGGAGTTCGTGCGGCAAGAGATCGCCGCCGGGCGAGCCATCATCCCCGCCAACGTGAACCACCCCGAGAGCGAGCCGATGATCATCGGGCGCGCCTTCCTCGTCAAGATCAACGCCAACATCGGCAACTCCCCCGTCTCCTCCTCCATCGCCGACGAGGTGGAGAAAGCCGCGTGGGCCTTCCGCTGGGGCGCCGACACGATCATGGACCTCTCCACCGGCAAGAATATCCACGAGACAAGGGAATGGATTATCCGCAACTCGCCCGTCCCCGTCGGCACCGTCCCCCTCTACCAGGCGCTGGAAAAAGCGGGCGGCGACGTCAAACGGCTCACCTGGGAGATCTACCGCGACACGCTCGTCGAGCAGGCCGAGCAGGGCGTCGATTACTTCACGATCCACGCCGGCCTGCGATGGCATCACGTCCCGCTGACCATCGACCGCCTGACGGGGATCGTCTCCCGCGGCGGCGCGATCATGGCCAACTGGTGCGCCACGCACGACCAGGAGAGCTTCCTCTACACGCGCTTCGAGGAGATCTGCGAGATCCTCGCGCGGTACGACGTGGGCATCTCCCTCGGCGACGGCCTGCGACCCGGTTGTATCGCCGACGCCAACGACGAGGCACAGCTCGCCGAGCTGAAAACACTCGGCGGGTTGACCCGCGTGGCGTGGAAGCACGACGTGCAGGTGCTCGTCGAGGGGCCGGGACACGTCCCCATGCAGAAAATACGGGAGAACATGGAGCTGGAGCTTGCCTGGTGTGACGACGCCCCCTTCTACACGCTCGGCCCGCTCGTCACGGACATCGCCCCGGGGCACGATCACGTCACCTCGGCCATCGGCGGCGCCATGATCGCGTGGCACGGCGCCTCGATGCTGTGCTACGTCACGCGAAAAGAACACCTCGGCCTGCCCGACCGCGAGGACGTGAAGGAAGGCGTCATCACCTTCAAGCTGGCCGCGCACGCTGCCGATCTTGCCAAGGGACACCCGGCCGCGTACCGCAGGGACCACGCCATGAGCAAGGCACGCTACGAGTTCCGCTGGGATGACCAGTTCCACCTCTCGCTCGACCCCGAAAGGGCCGCCGTGCTGCACGACGCCTCCCTCCCCGGCGAGGGACACGAGAGAAAACGCTACTGCTCCATGTGCGGCGAGAACTTCTGCTCCATGCGGGCCAACGAGACGTTACGCGAGAAACTGAACCCCCAATGATCATCGTCATCACCTCCCCCTCGCCGCTCGACGGGGAAAGCGCCGCGTGCAACGCGCTCTTCGCGGCGGGGCTGCGAGTGCTGCACCTGCGGAAGCCCAACGCCGCGCGGGAGGTACACGAGGCGTTCATCCGGGAGATCCTCCCCGCGTACCGCGATCGAATCGTCGTCCACGATCACTTCGAGCTGGTCGACCGCTGCGGCCTGAAAGGAATACACGTGAACGCGAAACGTGCCGGCGACGTCAACGGGATCGAACGCTTCGCGCACGCGAGCCTCTCGTGCCACTCGCTGGAGGAGGTCGAGGCCAGCGCGTCGCTCCCCTGGCAACCGCCGTACCTCTTCCTCGGCCCGGTACACGACAGCATCTCGAAGCCGGGATACGCGGCGGCACGCTTCGACGAACAAAAGACGCTGGAGGTGCTGGTGCGTCACCGGGTGATCGCCCTGGGGGGCATCACGGCAAGCAACCTCCCTCGTTGCCGCGCCGCCGGGTTCGCGGGCGGGGCGCTGCTCGGTCACCTCTGGGAACGCCCGGTTGAAGTCCTTGACCGCTTCAGGCGTCTTCCCCCGCCGCCGGTGCTCACCATCGCGGGGCTTGACCCGACGGCAGGCGCCGGCCTCTCTTCCGATATAAAGACGATAGAGCACTGCAAGGCACGGGGACTGGGAGCGTGCAGCGCCATCACGTTCCAGAACCAGCACGCGTACCTCGGCACCACGTGGGTCGCTCCCGGCGAGATCACCCGGCAGTGCGACGCGCTTCTCGACGAGTTCACCCCCCGCGTCGTCAAGATAGGGCTGGTGGAGGATTCCCGCGCGTTGCTGGCGATCGCGAGATACCTCCGGGAGAGGCTGCCTGCCGCGCGGGTGATCTGGGATCCCATCCTGTCGGCAAGCGCCGGGCACCCGTTCCACGAGCGGGTGGAGCGGCTGGAGGAGATCATGGAGCTGGTAGACCTCGTCACGCCGAACGCCGACGAGTTGCCGCGCCTCTTCGGGAGTGACCGGGAGGAGGTGCTGCGGGACATCTGCCGCGCGCGACGCGTCGCCATCCTCCGGAAAGGCGGCCACGACGACGGGACGCGGGTGACCGACCGGCTGTTGCTCCCCGACGGGAACGCGTACGCGTGGAGCGTCCCACGTGCCCCCGGCAGCAAGCACGGCACGGGCTGCGTCCTCTCCGCCGCGATCGCCGCGCTCCTCGCCAGGGGGTACGCGCTGGCGGATGCCTGCCGGGAGGCGCAGCGGCATGTCGCGCGGTTCATCCTCTCGAATCCCACGCCGCTGGGGAGTCTCGACGTGCCGCCGCCGTCGCCGCGTGACATTCCCTTGCAGTACATCACGCACCCGCGTGCCGGCGCGACGGTGGCCGAACAGGTAGAGGCCGCCTGCCAGGGAGGCGCGCGATGGGTGCAATTCCGCGCGAAAGAGGGGAGTATCGAGGAGATACTGCTCGAGGGGGAGGCCGTTCGGCAGGTATGCCGTCACCACGGCGCGCTCTTCATCGTCAACGATCGCGTGGAGGTGGCCCGCGCGCTGGATGCCGACGGGGTGCACCTCGGCCGGGAGGACATGTCGCCGGGAGAGGCCCGTCGCCTCCTCGGTTGCCACAAGATCATCGGCGCTACCTGTAACACCCTCGAC
>JAIRKS010000221.1 GCA_031259905.1 Odoribacteraceae bacterium | reverse complement strand
ATAAGATTGGGAGCTCCCAAAATGAGATTGGGAGCTCCCAAAATGAGATTGGGAGCTCCCAAAATTAGATTGGGAGCTCCCAAAATTAGATCGGGAGCTCCCAATTTTATTTTGGGAGTTCAAAACGTGATCAGTCGAGAGCAAAACGTGATCGGTCGAGAACAAAATGTGATTAGTCGAGGGCAAAATGTGATTAGTCGAGGGCAAAACGTGATTAGTCGAGCGCAAAACGTGACCGGTCGAGCGCAAAACGTGATTAGTCGGGCAAGAATGATCGCCAGGCGTGATGGATTCCCCTCCCTTCCCCTGAAAACCGGGGGAGGGCGCGCGGAAAACACCGGGGGGACTATCACGCGTGCCCGATCATGACGTGCGCGGCTTGAGGACGAAAAAAAAGAAAGCTGCCTCGTTTTGAGGCAGCTCCGCGTGATCCCTTCGCGTCCTGTTACCTGGCCTCGATCCAGAGGCGGGCGTTGACGATGGCCTCGAGCCAGGGCGTGACCTCGTCCGAGGGGCGATCGTCGGGGTAGTAGGGCCAGTTCCACGGGTGGATGGCGCGTTCGGGGTGAGGCATGATGGCGAGATGCCTGCCGTCGTCGCTGCAGATGGCCGCCGCGGAGAAGGGCGAGCCGTTCGGGTTGGCGGGATAGGTGTCGCGGGCGTAGCGCGCGGGGACGTGATAGCGGTCGCGCGGGAGGGGGAAGTGGAACTTGCCCTCGCCGTGGGCGACCCAGACGCCGAGGCGCGTGCCGGCGAGCGAGCGCAGCATCACGGAGTGGTTCTCCGGGATCTCGATGTCGACGAACCCGGACTCGAACTTGCGCGAGTCGTTGTGCAACATCCGCGGCATTTCGGGGTGCGCCGGGTAGATCAATCCAAGCTCCACCATCAGCTGGCAGCCGTTACAGATGCCGAGGCTCAGCGTGTCCGTTCTCCGGTAGTATCGTTCGAGGGCGAGGCGGGCGCGTTCGTTGTACTTGAAGGCGCCGGCCCATCCCCTGGCGGATCCCAGCACGTCCGAGTTGGAGAAGCCGCCGGAGAAGACGACGAGGTGCACGTCGTCCAGGGTTTCCCGCCCGGAGACGATGTCGGTCACGTGCACGTCCAGCACGTTGAAGCCGGCGAGGTGGAGCATCCAGGCGGTTTCCCGGTCGCACTGGCAGCCCTTTTCGCGGATCACGGCGGCTCGCGGGGCGACTGTCGGCGGGGCGGGGAATCGTCCGGTGAACGCGGCGGGGAAGCGGTAGGTCAGCTCGTGGCGCTTGTAGTTCTCGTAGCGCTCGCGGGCTTTCGTCTCGCCGCTTTGTCTCCTGTCGAGGAGGTACGAGGTGTGATACCAGGCGTCGCGCGCGTCGTGAATGTCGATCGTCCACGCGCGGTCGTCTTTCCTGAGGTGCAGTTGCCCGGCGCCGGCGACGCGCCCGAGGAAGTGGTACGTGACGCCCGCCTCGTCGAGGATGGCGGCGACGGTCTTGCAGTCTTCCACTTGCAGGAGCACGCCGGGGTTTTCGGCGAAGAGTAGCTTGACGACGTCGTCGCCGTCGATATAGGAGAGGTCGATGTCCAGTCCCAGTCGATTGTCGGCGAAGCACATTTCGAGGAGGGCGGTGATCATGCCGCCGGAGGAGATGTCGTGCCCGGCGAGGAGGTGTCGCTCGTTGACGAGGCGCTGGACGGCGGCGAAGGCGGCGGCGAAGTAGTCGGTGTCTTTCACGTCGGGCACGTCGTCCCCGACCTTGTTGATGACTTGCGCGAGGGCGGATCCCCCGAGGCGCGGGGCGTCGCGGGAGAAGTCGACGAGGATGATCTCCCCGCGACCGGGTTTCAGGACGGGGGAGATGATTTTCTTCACGTCGGTGACCCCGGCGACGGTGGAGATGATGACGGTGCCCGGGGCGAGCACTTTTTGTTCCCCGTATTTCTGCGTCATCGAGAGGGAGTCCTTGCCGGTGGGGATGTTTATGCCGAGGGCGATGGCGAGGCGTGACGCGGCTTCTACCGCCTGGTAGAGGCGGGCGTCCTCGCCGGGATTCCTGGCCGGCCACATCCAGTTGGCCGAGAGGGATACTCCTTGCAATCCCCCGTCGAGGGGCGCCCAGACGAGGTTCGTCAGTGCCTCGGCGATGGCGAGGCGCGATCCGTTGGCGGGTCGCGCGAGGGCGGCGACGGGGGCGTGCCCGATGGAGGTGGCGATGGCCCTGGTGCCGGTGAAGTCGATCGTTACCGCGCCGAGGTTGTTGAGTGGCAGTTGCAGCGGGCCGGCGCATTGCTGGTGGGCGACGCGCCCGGAGACGGAGCGGTCGACCTTGTTGGTTAACCAGTCCTTGCAGGCGACGCTCTCGATTTGGAGCACGAGGCGAATGTATTCTTCCAGCTTGTCCTCGCTGTACAGGAGCGGCGAGAAGGTCGCGGCGCGGGAGTTGTCATCGAGCACGACGCGCGGCGGGTTGCCGAACATGTCGCGTAGCTCCAGGTCGATGGGCTTGTTCCCGTCCTTGTCGATGAAGGTGAAGCGGTGATCTCCGGTGGCTTCCCCGATGACGTAGACGGGGGCGCGTTCCCGCTCGGCGATTTGCCGGATCAGGGGGAGGTCTTTTTCTTTCATCACGATTCCCATGCGCTCCTGCGATTCGTTGCCGATGATCTCCTTGCACGACAGGGTGGGGTCGCCCACGGGGAGTCGATCGACGCGAATCGTGCCGCCGGTCTCCTCGACTAGCTCCGAGAGGCAGTTGAGGTGTCCTCCCGCGCCGTGGTCGTGGATGGAGACGATGGGATTCTCGTGGCGTTCGGCGAGGGCGCGGATGACGTTGCAGACGCGTCGCTGCATCTCCGGGTTGGAGCGTTGGACGGCGTTTAGCTCGATGGCGTTGGCGAGGAGACCGGTGTCGACGGAGGAGACGGCGCCGCCGCCCATGCCGATGCGGTAGTTGTCGCCGCCGAGGAGGACGACCTTGTCTCCCGGTTCGGGGAGGTGCTTGGCGGCCTGCTCGCGGTTGGCGATCCCGACGCCGCCGGCCAGCATGATGACCTTGTCGTAGCCGTGTAGCGTGTTGTTCTCCTCGTGCTCGAAGGTGAGGAGCGAGCCGGCGACGAGCGGTTGCCCGAACTTGTTCCCGAAGTCCGACGCGCCGTTTGATGCCTTGACGAGGATCTCTTCCGGCGTTTGGTAGAGCCATTGCCGCGGGGCGACGCGCTCTTCCCACGGCCGGTTGCCGAGGCGGGGATAGGCGGTCATGTAGACGGCGGTCCCGGCGAGCGGGATGGATGCTTGTCCTCCTGCCATCCGGTCCCTGATCTCCCCGCCGCTTCCCGTGGCGGCCCCGTTGAAGGGTTCGACGGTCGTCGGGAAGTTATGCGTCTCTGCTTTTAGCGAGATGACCGTTTCGATCTCCCGCGTCTCGAAAAGGGCGGGGCGTTCCGGGGTTTCCGGGGCGAATTGCAGGGCGCGCGGGCCCTCGATGAAGGCGCAGTTGTCCTTGTATGCCGAGACGATCCGGTTGGGGCACGCGGCGGCGGTTTTCTTGATCAGCGCGAAGAGTGTCTCTTCTTTTTCTTCCCCGTCGATGATGAATCTCCCGTTGAAGATCTTGTGGCGACAGTGCTCGGAGTTGACCTGCGAGAAGCCGAAGACTTCCGAGTCGGTCAGGCGTCGCCCGATTTTCCCGGCGAGGCTTTCGAGGTATTCAATCTCGGTTTCGCTTAGCGCGAGTCCTTCCTGGCGGTTATACTCCCTGAGGTTCTCGATGTAGATGACCGGGGCGGGTTGCCTGTCGACGGTGAAGACGGAATGATCGATTCCCCGGTAAAGCTCTTGCAGCATCGGGTCGAAGGGCGCGTTCTCGTCGTTGACCCGCGTGAATTGCTCGATCCGCGTGATGCCGCGGATGCCCATGTTTTGGGTGATCTCGACCGCGTTGGTGCTCCACGGGGTGATCATCTCCCGTCGCGGCCCGGTGAAGAAACCCTCGATAGTCGTTTCGTTTACTCTCTTCGCGTCGCCGAATAACCATTCTAACTTTTTCGCGTCTGATGAATTTTCAGGTTCTTGATAGCGCGCGACGTATACCGTCGCCTCTTTCCTGTAGAAAACTATTGTCATAACGTGTCTCGTGTTTGTTCCACGCGAATGTACGTGAATAAAGTATAATTACTCGTGTTGTTGCCCGTTATCGACGGGTACGATGTTGCCGGGATACTGGAAGGCGTCGAGGTGGAAGAGTTCCATGACCGCGTACAGGTGGTCGAAGATGTCGGCCTGGACGCGCTCGTACTCGACCCATTGCTGGCGGGCGGAGAAGCAGTAGATCTCGAGCGGGATGCCCGTGGGACCGGGTTGCAGCTGGCGTACCATGTGCGTCATGTTGAGGTTGATGTCCGGGTTGCGGGCGAGCCATGATTCCATGTATTCGCGGAACGTGCCGATATTCGTGAGGCGTCGCGCGTCGAGCGGGTTGTCGCGTGAGGCGTTGAACTCGGCGAGGTCGGCGAGTTTCTTCTCGATGTACTCCCTGAGAAAGGTGGAGCGGCGCAGGAGCTGGATCTCCTTCTCGTCGAGGTGGTGCACGGAGCGGACGTCGATGTTGACGGAGCGTTTGATTCTCCTCCCGTTGGACTCTTGCATGCCGCGCCAGTTGGTGAAAGAGTCGGAGACGAGGCGGTAAGTGGGGATTGTGGTGATGGTCATGTCCCAGTTTTGCACCTTGACGGTGGCGAGGTTAATCTCGAGGACTTCCCCGTCGGCGCCGCAGGCGGGCATGACGATCCAGTCGCCAATGCGAATCATGTTGTTCGCGCTAAGTTGTATCCCGGCGACAAGCCCGAGGATGGAGTCCTTGAACACCAACATCAGGACGGCAGCGAAGGCGGCCATCCCGGCGAGTAGCGTGGCGATCTCCTTGCCGGTAAAGATCCCGATGAGGATGATGCCGGCCGTGCAATAGAGGAAGATGTTTATGATCTGGATGAAGATCTTGATGGGCTTGTCCCTGGAGAGAGGGTAGCTCTCGTAGATGCGGTTTGCCCCGTCGAGCAGGGCGGTGACCACGAGGACGGCCGAGAGCGTGATCCACGCGTCGAGGAGGCGGGAGAGCGCGACACCCGGCACCCAGTCGATGGCGTACGCGAGGATATAGATGGCGACGGGAATGACGAGGATGGAGAGACGATTGAAGAAGCGGTTGTCGAAAAGCAGGTCGTCCCACGCGGTGGCGGTTTTCCCGGCGATTTTCCTGACGAGGCCGGCGAGGCCCTTCTTGGCCACGACGTGCGCTATCCACCCGACGATGGTGGCGAGCGTCACGAGGATTGTTCCCTTGACGAGGGAGATGAGGGCCGACGATTCCAGCCCGTGTTCTTGTAGGAATGTTTCTATGTTCATCGTGTGTTAGATTTCAGTGGAGAGGGAGTAAGGTTTCTCGTCGCCGGCGCGATACTTTGCCGGTCGAGAGGCCATTTCAAACTCGATGAGCGCGCCGTTGGCGAGGTCGTCGTGAGTGATATACCTTTTATTATACGGTTTCCCGTTGAGGCGCGTGGATTTCACGTACCTGTTCTTGTCGCTCACGTTTGGCGCTTTGATCTCGATACACTTCCCGTTCTCGAGGCGTACCTTGATATACGGCAAGTAGGGCGCGCCGAGGACATACTGGTCGCTACCCGGGCAGACGGGATAGAATCCCAAGGCGGTGAAGATGTACCACGCGGACATCTGCCCGCAGTCGTCATTCCCGCAAAGCCCGTCGATGTGATTTTGGTACATGCGGTTCATGATTTCCCTCGTCCAGAACTGCGTCTTCCACGGTTCGGAGGTCCACGCGTAGAGATAGACGAGGTGATGGCTCGGTTCGTTCCCGTGGACGTACCCGCCGAGGATACCTTCCCGCGTGACGTCCTCCGTCTCCTCGAAGAAAGCGTCGGGGAGGGGCGTGTTGAAGACCGAGTCGAGCTTGGCGATAAAGCGTTTGTCGCCCCCCATCAGGTCGATCAACCCGGCGACGTCGTGCGGCACGTGGAAGGTGTAGTTGAGGGAATTTCCCTCGATGAACCCTTGCCCGTGCGTTTCGAGGATATTAAAGTCTTCCTTCCATGAGCCGTCGGCGTACTTCGGGCGGGCGAAGCCGGTGGCGGGGTCGATGAGGTTACGATAGGAGAGGGCGCGCTGCCGGTAGCGCGGGGCGAAGTCGTGCCCGGCGTCCCGTGCCACGCGATAGATCGTCCAATCGTCGTAGGCCCGTTCGAGGGTAATCGAGGCGGCGTTACTGTTTTTCTCGAAGGGGACGTACCCGAGGTCGAGGTACTCGACGGTATTCTCGAGGTAGGGGATGGAGGAGGAGCTGATCATGGCCTCGAGCGCCTCGTCGCGGTCCACGCGGAGGCCCTTGGCGATGGCGTCGGCGAGCACGGAGACGGCGTGGTAGCCGATCATGCACCAGTTCTCGTTGGCCATGTGCGACCACACGGGGAGCGCCCCGTGCACGCTCTGGCGGTAGTGCGCGAGCATCGACTCGACCATGTCCCGGTTGCGGGAAGGGGCAACCAGGTTCAACAGGGGATGAAGTGCGCGGAACGTGTCCCAGAGGGAGAAGATCGTGTAATTGGTAAAGTCTCCCGCGCGATGGATATTGTTATCCAGTCCCCGGTACGTCCCGTCGACGTCCATGTAGATGGAGGGGTTAATGCACACGTGATAGAGGGAGGTGTATAGCATGGCGAGCTGGTCATCGTTGCCGTTCGCCTCGATAACGTTCAGCTCTTTCGTCCATTTCTCTCTTGCCTCCCGCGCGATCGTGTCGAACGATTTCCCGTCGGTCTCGGCCCGGAGGTTAGCGACGGCGCCGGCAGTGCTGACGGCGGAGAGCGCTACTTTCACCTCGATCGGCTCTTCCCCGGGGCCGGGGCCGAACTCGAAGAAGGCGACGATCTTCCTCCCGGCAATGTCGGGGAAGTTCTCTCGCGTGTTGAATTTCCGCCAGAATCCCGTGTAGGCGGGCTTTTCCAGCTCCTCGTAACCGTACCGCGTGACGGGGCGCGAGAACGAGATCGCGAAGTAAGTTTGGTTGAAGCGTGCCCAGCCGTTCGTGAGGCGGAAGCCGGTGACGAGCGTGTCGTTCTCCACCCGGAGCGAGGCCCAGAGGACTTTCCCGTCGTAGTTATAGATCCCGTGGACAAGGTCGACGAGCAGCTGCCGGTTTTCACCGGCCGGGTACGTGTACGCGTGCACTCCCGCGCGTTCCGTGGCGGTGAGCCGCGCCTTGACGTGGTAGTCGTCGAGGACGACCTCGTAATATCCCGGGCTGGCCTTCTCCGTATCGTGGGAGAAGCGCGAGCGATAGTCTCCGGGCAGGGTATGCCGTTCGCCGGTGAACGGCATGACGAGGATATCGCCGAGGTCGGAGTGCCCGGTGCCGCTGAAGTGCGTGTGACTAAAGCCGACGATCGTGCTATCCCCGTGCTGGTAGCCGGCGCAATAGTCGTACGCGCGCGGCTGGTAGACGCCGTTGATGTTGTGCGGGACGATGCCCGTGTCGGGGCTGAGCTGCACGATACCCCGCGGGACGCAAGCGCCGGGGAAGGTGTGCCCCATGCCGTTGGTGCCGATGAAGGGATTGACGCGATCTGCGGGCGCCACCTGTGCCGGGAGGCGCTGGATGGTGGACGCGACGAGGAGGGTGAGGATAACTTGTTTCATGTTGAATGTATTTTATATGTCACTTAGTTCTAACCAGCGCGTCTCCATCTCGTCGAGCGCTTCCAGTATTCCCGCGAGCCGCCGGGAGGATTCCACGAGCGCGTCCGTGCCGAGCGTACCGGCATTGAGCGCGCTTTCGAGCGTTGTCTTCTCCTCGTTCAGCGCGTTGATGTCGGTCTCGAGCCGCTCCATCTCCTGTTGTTCGCGGAAGGAGCGTCTCTTTTTCTTTTCTTTTTCGACGGGCGGCGGTGCCGGCGCGCGTTTCTTTTCCCTCGGTTCACGCGCGACGTTCCTCCTCGTCTCCCTGTACATCGAGTAGTTCCCCGGGAAGTCCTTCACGCGGCCCGCTCCCTCGAAGACGAAGAGGTGATCGACGATCCTGTCCGTGAAAAAGCGATCGTGCGACACCACCACCAGGCATCCCCGGAACGCGCGCGCGTACTCTTCCAGCACGCCCAGCGTGACCAGGTCGAGGTCATTCGTCGGCTCGTCGAGGATCAGGAAGTTCGGTTCGCGCGCCAGCACCGTCAGCAGGTAGAGTCGTCTCCGTTCCCCCCCGCTGAGTTTCCCCACCGGGGTATACTGCAACTTGTCGGGGAAGAGGAAATGTTCGAGGAATCGTGCGGCGGGCAGCGCCTTCCCGTCGCCGAGATGGATATACTCGGAGATCGCGCGGACGATATCTATCGGTCGATCCTCCTCGTTGAAGGCGATCCCTGCCTGGGTATAATACCCGTGGACGACGGTTGTTCCCGTCTCTATCGAGCCGTTATCCGGCGGGATTCTCCCGGTGATCATGTCGAGGAACGTTGTTTTCCCCGCGCCGTTCTTCCCGACGATCCCGATCTTCTCGCCCCGCGAGAATATATAGGAGAAGTCGTCGAGGAGGCACAGGTCGCCGTATCGCTTGCTGACGTGTTTCAGCTCGATGATCTTCGTCCCGAGTCGTCGTTCCTTCACGTCGAGTTGCAGGACGCGTTCGCCGGCGCCCCGCGTGGCGGCCTCCTCGAGATCGTGGAAGCTCTCGACGCGATACTTCGCCTTGTGCCCGCGCGCGCTGGGCATACGCCGCATCCACTCTTGCTCCACTCGCAGGAGGCCCCGCGCCTTGTCGATGGCGGCCTCTCGCGCGGCGATCCGTTCCTCCTTCCTCTCCAGGTAGGAGGAATAGTTCCCCGCGTGGATGTACAGCCCGCTATCGTCGAGTTCGATGATCGTGTCGCACACCCGGTCGAGGAAATAGCGGTCGTGCGTCACCATCAGCAGCGTCGCCTGGCTCTTTTCGAGGTACTCCTCCAGCCACTCCACCATCTCCACGTCGAGGTGATTCGTTGGCTCGTCGAGCATGACGAACCCCGGCTCGTTGATCAACACCCTGGCCAGCCCGACGCGTTTCCGCTGACCGCCGGAAAGCTCCCTGACGGGCTGGTCGTGCCGGTCGAGCGCGAGGCGGGAGAGGATCTCCTTCACCCGCTGTTCTCTGTTCCACGCGCCGGCCGCGTCCACGAGCGGGATCAGGCGTTCGAGCGCCGACGTGTCGTTCGCGGCCATCGCCCGCTCGTACTCCTTGACGAGCGCCAGCGCGGGCGAGGGCGCGTGAAAGACCTCGTCGAACACCGTGCTCGCCGCGTCCAGCGACGGGTCTTGTTCAAGGTATCCCACCGTGACGTCGTTCCGGAACGTCACGCTACCGCTGTCCGCGGTCTCTTTCCCGGCGATGATGTTCAACAGCGTGGATTTCCCCTGCCCGTTCCGTGCCACGAGCGCCACCTTGCGCGACAAGCCGATGCCGAAGGAGATTCCCTCGAACAACACTTGTTCCCCGTACCGTTTGCTTAATTGATCAACTTGTAAAATGATTTGCATGTTATTTCGCGTTAACCGGCCGGTCAAAGGTAGGAGATTTTTTCGAGATCCGGCAGGGGCAGGGGAGAGGAGGAGGGGGCACGGGCAGGGGACGAACGGGTAAAACGAGAGGCACGCGAAAAAAAATAATCAGAAAACGAGGGATGATTGTTTTTTGGTAAGGAAAAA
>JAIRKS010000217.1 GCA_031259905.1 Odoribacteraceae bacterium | reverse complement strand
CATCACGCCGAGGTCGATCACCTCGATATTGTTACACGTGAGGACGATGTTGACGATATTCTTGCCGATGTCGTGAACGTCCCCCTTGACCGTGGCAATGACCATGCGGGGGCGGCGGGCGGCGGCGGTAGGGCATCCCTCGCGATCGCGTCGTTCGATCTCCGGCTGGAGGATGGCGACGGCCTCCTTCATGACCCTGGCGGCCTTGACGACCTGCGGGAGGAACATCTTCCCCTCGCCGAAGAGCTGGCCGACGCGATCCATGCCCTTCATCAGCGGCGACTCGATGATCTCCACCGGGGAGGCGTACCGGCCGAGGGCCTCGGCGATGTCTCCCGGCAGGTGCTCCGTGATTCCCTTCACGAGCGCGTGGGCGAGGCGTTCCTCCAGCGGCAAGTCGCGCCACTCCTCGTTCTTCGCGTGCCTCGTCTCCCCGGGGCGTTCCTTGAACCGTTCGGCGAGCGCCACGAGCCGTTCCGTGGCGTCCGGTCTCCGGGCGAGCACCACGTCCTCGACCGCCTGCAGCAGCTCCGCATCGATCTCGTCGTACACCTGCAAGAGCGCGGGGTTGACGATACCCATGTCCAGGCCGGCTTGTATGGCGTGGTACAGGAAGACGGAGTGCATCGCCTCGCGCACCGGGTTGTTGCCCCGGAAGGAGAAGGAGAGGTTCGAGATGCCGCCGGAGGTATAGCATCCCGGCAGCTCCCGCTTGATCCAGCGCACCGCCTCGATGAAGGCGACGGCGTACGCGTCGTGCTCCTCGATACCGGTGGCGACGGCGAGCACGTTCACGTCGAAGATGATGTCTCCCGGCGAGAACCCGGCGCGGGTGACGAGCAGGTCGTGTGCCCGGCGACAGATGGCGATCTTCCGCTCGAACGTCGCGGCCTGTCCCTCCTCGTCGAAGGCCATCACGACCACGGCCGCCCCCAGGCGACGGATCTCCGTGGCCCTGGCGATGAACTCCTCCTCGCCTTCCTTGAGGGAGATCGAGTTGACGATGCAGCGTCCCGGCGCGTTCTTCAGGCCGGCCAGGAGCGTCGACCAGCGCGAGGAGTCGATCATCAGGGCGGCCCGCGCGATGTCCGGCTCGTTGCTGATGACGCGGAGGAAATGCTCCATCTCCGCCGTGCTGTCGAGCATGGCGTCGTCCATGTTGATGTCGATGATCGAGGCGCCGTCCTCGATCTGCCGGCGGGCGATCAGCGCGGCGTCGTCGTACCTCTTTTCCCGGATCGCGCGGGCGAACCGGGCGGAGCCGGCCACGTTGGTGCGTTCGCCGATGTTGATGAAATTGCTCTCGCGGGAGTTGATCCTGACGACGTCCAGCCCGCTCACGACCAGCGAGGGGTCGGGCGGCGGGAGCACCCGCGGCGGGATACCTTCCAGCGCGTCGCGGATGGCCTTGACGTGGGCGGGGGTCGTGCCGCAGCACCCGCCGGCGATGTTGATCAACCCCTCTTCGGCCATCTCCCGCAGGCGCGCGGCGGTAAACGCGGGCGTCTCGTCGTACTCGCCCATCTCGTTGGGCAGCCCGGCGTTGGGGTAGATCGAGAGGTAGAGCGGGACGCGTGGGGAAAGCTCCTTGAAGAAGGCGCGCAGCTCCGTGGCGCCGAAGGAACAGTTGAGGCCGAAGCTCAGGAGGGGATAGCGCGAGAGGCTGTTGTACATGGCTTCCAGCGACTGTCCCGTGAGCGCGCGCCCGCCCCGGTCGTTGACCGTCACGGAGAGCATCACGGGCAGGTTGCTTCCCTTTTCCTCCTGCACGCGGGCGATGGCGTGGAGGGCGGCCTTCGCGTTCAGCCCGTCGTAGACGGTCTCCACCAGCAGCAGGTCGACGCCCCCGTCGATCAACGCGCCGGCTTGCACGGCGTACGCGCGCTCGAGCGTGTCGAAGTCCACCTCCCGGTAGGCGGGACGGTTCACGTCCGGCGCGAGGGTGAGCGACTTGGCCGTCGGGCCGATGCTCCCGGCGACGCGCACCGTTCGTCCCGTGCACGCGCCGGCGCTCTCCCTGGCCACGCGCGCGCCCTCGACGTTGATGCGGTAGACCAGCTCCTCGCAATGGTAATCGCCTTGCGAGATGGCGTTCGCGCTGAAGGTGTTCGTCTCGATGATGTCCGCGCCCGCCTCGACGTACGCGTCGTGCACCTTCCGCACCACGTCCGGTCGCGTGAGGTTCAGCACGTCGAGGTTTCCCTTGAGCGGGACGGGGTGCGACGCCAGCTCCCCCCCCCGGAAGTCTTCTTCCTCGAGCCGGAAGCGTTGCAACTCCGAGCCGGTGGCCCCGTCGAGGATCAGTACGCGTTGTTGCAACTCGTCGATGATATTCATGTTATTTTTCGCGTGTAGTTTCATGTTGATTCGATATGATTTGTTCGCCCGGGAGCCCCCGGACGCGCCGGCCGCGTGGTGTTGACATCGTCAACACGTTCGCCGGGAGGGATAATGCTTGTTAACTGTTTTCATGCGTCGGACTGCTACAAGTTGGGTGAATGACGCGAAGGTAATAAAGAATTCGTATCCCGGCACGCTTTGCCGGCAAACCGCCAGGCGCGCCGGGGGCGGGGAGGGCAGTCCCCGCGGGGACGACACCGGCATAACCGCGGGATAGTACCGTCCCCGCGGGACGAGATCTTCATAACCGCGGGTTTCAACTCGCGGGTGCGCCACCCTTGCTTGAATGTGTTTCGCGGGCTTCCAAACGCCGCTCGCGGGGTTTTCGGGGCGGCGCCCGAACGAGTTCGGGCACATCCCGAGGTCGTTCGGGCACATC
>JAIRKS010000198.1 GCA_031259905.1 Odoribacteraceae bacterium | reverse complement strand
CCCGGCGGGATGCCCGGGGCGGAGACCTTGAGCAATACTCCCGCGCTCGTCGAGTGGCTGCAACGTCACGCGGAAGCCGATGGCGGGATTGCCGCGATCTGTGCCGCGCCGGCGTTAGTATTCAGTAAACTGCAGCTTCCCCGCCGGCTTCGCCTGACGTGTTATCCCGGGTACGAGTCTTTGCTGCAGCCCCGCCACGAGGTGATCGCCGCCGCCGTCGTGCCCGACGGAAACTTCATCACGGCCCGCGGGCCGGGAAGTGCCGCGAAGTTTGGCATGGAGATCCTCGCGAAGATCCGCGGGAGGGAGAGCGCGATGGCAGTCTCCTCGGACATGATCATCGAGTGAACACCTGTAAGCCTCCCGTCGCGCGAAGGGGCTGTCTCGCTTTTGAGGCAGCCCCTTTTTCCTGGTGGAAAAACCTTCTCGCGCTCGCGCGACTTGTTTTTGCCACGAGACGCGGGGCATTTTATCCCGCGCGTTCGCGGGAACGCGTCGCGGGACGGCGTGAAGGCGTCGGGGGCGTCGCCCGGGGAGGAATCCGGGAAAATCCCGTACATTCGCGAGGAGACTTAAACTAAGGAGTATGTCATTACGAGGACTTGCCGGGCAAACGGCCATGTACGGGATCAGCAGCATCGTCGCGCGGATGTTGAACTACCTCCTGACGCCTTACCTGACGCGCGTGCTGACGGACGAGGAGTACGGGGTGGTGACGGGGATGTACGCGGTGATTCCCTTCGCGCTGGTGGCGCTGACAATGGGCCTGGAGACGGGCTACTTCCGCTTCGCCGGGCGGGCGGGATCGGGAGAAGAACGTCGGGCGCTCTTCTCGTCGACGTGGGGAGCGGTCATCGCGGCGGCGGCGATATTCGCGGTGGCGGCGTGGTACTTCACGCCGTGGATCGCCCCGGTGATGGGTCCCGGCGTGCACCCGTCGTTCACGTGGGTCGTCGCCGGGGTCATCGCGGTAGACGTGGCGGGGAGCATTCCCTTCTGTCACCTGCGGGAGCGTCGTCGCGTGGGACGGTTCGTGATGCTGAAGATCGTCTCGGTCGTCGTCAACGCGGCGTTGTGCGTCTTCTTTTACAGCGCGCTCCCGGCGCTGGCCGAAGGCGGTTGGCTGGCGTGGGCGTGGGACGAGGCGTTCATGCCGGGATACGTCTTCGTGGCGAACCTGGCGGCGAGCGCGGTGACGTTCGCGCTCTTGTGTCGTTCGCTCGACGGTGCGCGCCCGGGCTTCTCGTGGCGGGTGCTTCGCCCGGTGCTCGTCTACTCGGCGCCGCTGCTCGCCGGCGGGATTGCCGGGACGGCGAACGAGTTTATCGACCGGCTGATGATCGAGTTCCTGATGCCCGCGGACGTGGCACTGTCGACGCTCGGCGTGTACGGGGCGGTGGTCAAGATCGGGGTGATCCTGCCGCTGTTCGTGCAAGTATACCGTTACGCACTGGAGCCGTACCTCCTGTCGGGATTCAAGCGGGAAGAATTCGCGCGGGTCAACGCGGCGGCGATGAAATACTTCGTGATCGTGTCGGCGGGGCTATTCCTCGGCATCACGCTTTTCGCCGACCTGTTCGCGTTGCTCCTCGGCAAGGAATTCCGCGGCGGGATGAAGATCCTGCCGATCGTGCTGGCGTCGAACATCCTGTCGGGGATCGTGTTCAACCTCTCGTTCTGGTACAAGCAAGCGAACCGGACGGCGTTCGGGATCGTCATCACGGTGACGGGGCTACTCTTCACGCTCGTCCTCGGCGTGCTCCTCGTCCCCTCGCTGGGCTACACCGGCGCGGCGCTCGCCCGCCTGGCGTGCGAGATCGCGATGGTGATCACGAGCTACGCGCTCAACCGCCGCTACTATCCCGTCCCCTACGACCTGCGACGGATCGGCGAGTACGCGCTCGCCGCCGCGCTCCTCGCCGCCGCGGGGACGCTCGCCGCCGCGGGAGCGGGATGGGCGCGTTACCCGTTGAACGCGTTGCTGTGCGCGGCCTTCTGCCTGTACGCCACCCGGAGGGAGGGAATCAACGTCATCACATTTGTACAATCAATAACAAGGAAGAGATCATGAAAACAAGCATCATCATCGCGCTGGCGTGCGGCGCGTTCTCCCTCCCGCTCCCGGCGGGCGGGCAGGGAACACCGGGCACGCGCCTGTCGAGAGAGGAGGCGGGCGAGATCGCGCGGGCGACGCTCCGCCGCGAACAAGAAGCGTTCCGCCTGGCGCGCGGGAAAGAATGGCGGGAGAAGCGGATCGTCCACGGGCGTCGCGTGATGCCGTTCGACTACCGCGTCCACGGCGAGGCGCCGGCCGACGGGCGATCGCTCTACATCTCGCTGCACGGCGGCGGGAACACGCGCGCGGAGATCAACGACGGGCAGTGGCGCAACCAGGCGCGGCTGTACTCCCCCGCCGAAGGGGTGCACGTGACGCCGCGGGCGGCCGTGGACGCGTGGGACATGTGGTTCCAGCCGCACGTCGACACGCTCCTGTCGATCCTGGCGCGCCTGGCCGTCGTCGAGGAGGGGGTGAACCCCGACAAGGTGTACCTCCTGGGATACTCCGCCGGCGGCGACGGGGTCTATCGCCTGGCCCCCCGCCTGGCCGACCGCTGGGCGGCGGCGGCAATGATGGCGGGACACCCCGGCGGCGTCTCCCCGGCAAGCGCGCGGAATATAGGTTTCATGCTCTGGGTCGGGGAGAACGACGCGGCGTACAAGCGGAACGAGGAGGCCGTCCGCTTCGGGCGACTGCTCGATAGCCTCGCGGCGGGAGACCCCGGCGGCTACCGCCACGAGACGCGCGTCGTCGCCGGGAAAGGACACTGGATGGACCGCCAGGACACGCTCGCCATCCCCTGGATGGCCGCCTTCAGGAGGGACGCGCTGCCGGCGAAGATCGTCTGGCAACAGGATAACGTGCCGCGCGACGACTTCTACTGGCTCGCCGTCCCCCGCGACGAGGCCCGCGAGGGGGCGCGCGTCGTCGTGACGAGAAAAGGAAACACCGTCGAGATCCTCGAGTGCGATTACTCGACCGTCGATCTCCTCCTCAACGACGAGATGCTCGACCTCGATCGACCGGTGAAGGTCGTCGCCGCCGGGCGCGTGCTCTTTAACGGGAGGGTGTACCGCTCCGCCGCGGAGATTCACCGCTCCATCGCGAAACGGGGAGACCCGCGGATGATCTTCCCCGCACGCCTGACGGTGGCGCCGGCGATGAAGGGGAAACGCGACGGAATGTAACGGAACCATCGCCCGACAGAGCAATGTCGGCCGCCGACATTGCTTTGAGGCTGTCTCGAAACGAGGCAGCCCCTCTCCCTACAACTGAACTGGCTCCGTCGGGAACACCCGACGGTCTCCCGACAACTCAACTGATCCCCGCCGGGCGTTCCCGAAAGTATACTCGCGTTAAGAAACCTTTCATCGGGAATTCCCGCAAGTATACATATGTTAATAGGCATTTCGTCGGGAATTCCCGCAAGTATACCTATGTTAATAAACCTTCCGTCG
>JAIRKS010000124.1 GCA_031259905.1 Odoribacteraceae bacterium | reverse complement strand
TGCTTCGAGACAAAACCACTTTGCAAACTTGCAATGCCCCTTTGCTTCGAGACAAAACCGTTTTGCAAACTTGCAATGCCCCTCTGCTTCGAGACAAAACCGTTTTGCAAACTTGCAATGCCCCTCTGTCTCGAGACAGAACCGGGTATCGCGCGCAATCTCTCCCGTTGTTTCCACACGATACTCGCGCCGCTCCCCGTGGCGCGGGGAGTCTTTTTGACGCCACCGCCGTCATCGCGTGACCCGGGAAAATCCTTACATTCGCGTTGTTTTGTTAAAAAGAAAGATATGGGACTGTTTAAATCACGAGAGAACAAGGGGGCCGCGACGGAAAAGATCGTGGCAGAGAAGATCGTGACGCTGTTCAACGAGCGTACCGCGGTGGAGACGATCGAGTTGAAGTTGACGCGGGCGACGGGTGCGCCGCGGGAGAGCAAGCTGGGAGGAGTGCCGTACCTCCCGGGGGGATTCCCCTACCCGCTCGACCGGCGGGAGGGACGCGAGCACGTCCCCTTGCGTTTCCTCGCGCAGCTGAATTTCGGAGAGATGCCGGCGCTGGAGGGGTTTCCCGGCCGGGGCATCTTGCAGTTTTACACGGGCGACGACGAGCAGCGCGGGATGGATCACGAGACGCTTATCGCGCAGAAGGGCTTCCGGGTGATCTACCACGAGGATCCCTCCGCCGACGCCGTGCCGCCCGCGATGCCGGTGGAAGAATCTCCCGACGGCTTCCCGTTTGACGGCGAGGCGCGGATCGGCTTCGAGAAGAAGACGGCGGTCATGGGAGCGGGCGATTTCCGGTTCGACGCGCTGTTCCTGCAATATTATAACGAGGTGACGCGTGGCGCCGCCCGCTCGCTGGATCGCGTCCCGGAGAGGGTGCTGGACGAGGTGTACGCGCGGGTCTCGACGGGCGGTCATCGCGTGGGCGGTTACCCGGCGTTCGCGCGGCTCGATCCCCGCGAGTATCACGATCACGCGCGCGGGCACACGACGCTGCTCTTGCAGCTGGACCCGGGGACGACCGGCGGTGACTGCATCGCGTGGCGCGACGGCGGGAGTTATCATTTCTTCGCCCGTCCCGACGACCTTGCCGCGCGCGAGTTTATCGAGGTGCTGTACTGTTGGGATTGTTAACGGGAATCGTCTTCACGCTGTAATAGCACGATGCTTTCCACGTGGTGGGTGTGCGGGAACATGTCGACGGGCTGCACGGCCGTCACGCGGTAGGCGGGGTGCATCGCCTGGATGTCGCGCGCTTGCGTGGCGGGGTTGCAGCTGACGTACACGACGCGCGCGGGGGCTGCCCGCGTGATCGCCTCGATCACGGCCGCGTGCATCCCGGCGCGCGGGGGGTCGGTGATGATCACGTCGGGGCGCCCGTGCGCGGCGAAGAACGTTTCGTTTAATACCTCTTTCATGTCGCCGGCGAGGAAGCGGGTGTTCGTGATGCCGTTCAGCAGCGAGTTCTCCCGCGCGTCGGCGATGGCCTCCGGGACGTTCTCGACGCCGACGACCAGCCGCGCGTCCCGCGCCACGAAGTGGGCGATGGTGCCGGTGCCGGTGTAGAGGTCGTACACTACCTCGTTGCCCGTCAGCCCGGCCAGCTCGCGGGTCTTCCGGTAGAGGTTGAGCGCCTGACCGGGGTTCGTCTGGTAGAAGGATTTCGGCCCGATCTTGAAGCGTAACCCCTCCATCTCCTCGAGGAGGTGGCCCGCGCCCCGGTAGGTGATCACGTCGAGGTCGGTGATCGTGTCGTTTCCCTTTTCGTTGACCGTGTATAGTAGCGAGGTGATCCCTGGGAACTCGCCGGCGATGGCGTGAAGCAGTTCCTCGCGCCGTGCCCGGCGATCCTCGCCGAAGACGACGATGACCATGACTTCTCCCGTGGAGGTGGTGCGGATGATTAACGTGCGCAACAGGCCGCGTTTCTCGCGGATGGAGTAGAAGGAGAGGCCGCGCGCGATGGCTTGCCGACGGGTGAAGGCGCGGATCGCGTTGGAAGGCTCCGCCTGGAGGTGACAGCGTTCGATGTCGACGACCTTGTCGAAGAGGCCGGGCGCGTGGAAGCCGAGGGCGGGCGAACGCTCGATGGTCGTGCCGGCGGCGATCTCCTCGCGCGTGAGGTAACGACGGTCGCTGAACGTGAACTCCAGCTTGTTGCGGTATTCCCGCGTCCGGGGCGAACCGATGATCGGCGCGACGCCGCGTAGCTCTACCTTGCCGACGCGCCGGAGGGTTTCCTCTACCTCTTCTTGCTTGAAGCGCGTCTGCGCGTCGTACGGGAGGTGTTGCCACTTGCACCCGCCGCATGTCCCGAAGTGGGCGCAGAACGGCTCGACGCGCGCGGGGGAGTATCTCTTCACGTTGACCGTGTATCCCTCCATGAAGCTGCTCCGCTTCCGCGTTACCTGCACGTCCACGACGTCACCGGGGACGGTGTTCGGGACAAATAGTACTTTCCCGTCGACGAGGGCGATGGATTTCCCCCCGGCGGCTATCTTCTGGATCTCGACGTTTTCAAGTAGCGGTTTCTTCATGATCGGTATTCGTTGGTTGGGCGCGAATGTACGCGTAATCCCGTGAATCCCGCGTGACTCTTCCCGCGTGACCCCGGCGATCGTGGCGCGTCTATTTTTCCCGGCGGGAATGTCGTTGGTCACGATTTTAATTATACATTCGCGGAAAGATTCAACTGCAAGTTTCAATCTAATCATGTAATATCGCTTTACATTAAAACTTTTACCACAATGAAAAACATAGAATGGAGTTCGCTGGAGTTCGGGTACACGAGAACAGACTATAACGTGCGCTGCCACTACAAGGACGGCAAGTGGGGCGAGCTGGAAGTGTCCGATTCCGAGATGCTGACAATACACATGTCATCAACCTGCCTGCACTACGGGCAAGAGGCCTTCGAGGGACTGAAAGCGTTCCGGGGCAAGGACGGGAAGATCCGCGTCTTCCGCCGCGTGGAGAACGCGAAACGAATGATCTCTTCCGCCAACCACGTGATGATGATAGCTCCCCCCGTGGAACTCTTCACGAGGGCGGTCGACAAGGCCATCAAGCTAAACGAGGAATACGTCCCTCCCTACGATTCGGGAGCCAGCCTTTACATTCGCCCGTTACTGATCGGCGTCGGCCCGCGGATGGGAGTCGCGCCCGCGAAGGAATACCTCTTTGTCGTCTTCGTGTCGCCGGTAGGCCCCTACTTCAAGGCCGGCTTCAAACCGGTGAAGGCGATGCTGGAACGGGTCTACGACCGCGCCGCCCCGAACGGCACCGGGCACATCAAGGTCGGGGGGAATTACGCCGCCGGGATGCTCTCCACGCACGAGGCTCACGAAAGAGGGTACGCCCTCTCCATCTTCCTCGACTCGAAGGAGAAGAAGTATATCGACGAGTGTGGCCCCGCGAATTTCTTCGGGATCAAGAACAACACGTACATCACCCCTTCTGCCCGCACGATCCTCCCCTCCATCACGAACGATAGCCTCATGACGTTAGCCCGTCACCTGGGCATGACCGTCGAGCGACGCAAGATCCCTGTCGAGGAGCTGGCGACCTTCGAGGAGGCGGGGGGATGCGGCACGGCCGCCGTGATCAGTCCCGTGAGCATCATCGACGACCTGTCCACCGGTCAGTCCATCATCATCGGCTCGCCCGACACGGCCGGTCCCTGGAGCACCAGGCTCTACAATCAACTGCGCGCCATCCAGTACGGCGACGCGCCCGACGAGTTCGGCTGGAACTCCATCGTGGAGTAGGGCGGATGCTTTACCGGCCGGCCCACCGGCACGAGAGAGCATCGCCCGCTATTCAACAAAAGGTCGACCTGTTTCCAGTACAGGTCGACCTTTCACGTCATAAGAAACCAAACCGGGGGATTAAACAAGGCAGGAGGCCCGCGCGTTCCTCCTTCACCAGGTACAAAAGGAAAGAGACTAACGTCGGTCGTGTCCTTCCTGTTTTAGTCTCTCGTGTTCACGTAGTAATCGCGGAGAGAAAGGGATTCGAACCCCTGGAACCTTTCAGTTCAACGGTTTTCAAGACCGCCGCAATCGACCACTCTGCCATCTCTCCGGTTGCGGGGCAAAGATAAGGGAAATACCGGACGTATTCGAGGAAAGCGCGGGGTGAAGGTTAAAAAAGAAAGCTTTTCAGCGTGAAACACCCTGCCCGTTTCAATCTTCCGCGGGAAGAGATTTCAATCTTCCGCGAGACGAGAAGAGTAGATCTCGCTTCCCAGCGCGTAATCCTTGCCCAGGAGCTGGAAATACACGACATCCTCCCACTCCTTCCCGCGACGCAACCATTCCTTGCGGTGACCGGTACGGGCGAACCCGAGTTTCTCGAACAAGTTCAGGCTAGCGATATTGCAACTGGGCACGCTACAATACACCTGGTGTAGCCCGAGCGTGTCGAAGCCGTAAGAAAGCATCAGCAATATAGCCGACGAGGCGTACCCCATCTTGCGATCCTCGGAGGAATGGATCATGATCCCCAACCCCGCCCGCTGGTGATAGGGGTCGAAATCGTAGAGATCGACCAGTCCGACCGGCCTTTTCGTCTCGATCAATTCGATAATCAACCTCAGTTGCTTCGCGGTATAGATATCGAGGTGAGAGGTCTCGATATACTTCTTCAGCGTGAACCTCGAGAAAGGAGTGATCGTGTCGCTTACCTCCCACAGGTCCATGTTATTTTCCCACTTGTAGAGATACTCCAGGTCCTCCGGTTCCATAGAGCGCAATTGAATAGTTTCGTCTTTAATCATGGCTGTTATGTATTCATAAAAGATTTCCTCAAATGTACGACTTTTTTTCCCCTTTCCACCGTGACGACAAAAAAACGCCCCCGTGTTGAAAGCGGGGGCATCCTGCCGGCACCGGCAACGCGACTATATCCTGGAGGCAATATACTCTCCCGCGGCCGTCGTGCCGACGGGAGGCGTATCCCCGCTGATATCCTCCGTCACGACGCCGGCGTCGAGGCTCTCGGCGACGGCGCGACGGATAGCGGCGCCCTCCGCGGGGAGGTTAAAGGCGATCTCGAACATCATGGCGGCGGAGAGGATAGCGGCCACCGGGTTAGCGATATCCTTACCGGCGGCCTGCGGGTAAGAGCCGTGGACGGGTTCAAAGAGCGAAGTATGGTCGCCGATAGAGGCAGAGGGGAGCAAGCCGAGCGACCCGGTGATGACGCTGGCCTCGTCGGTGAGGATATCGCCGAACATGTTCTCGGTGACGATAACGTCGAAAGCGGCGGGAGCGCGGACAATTTGCATGGCGGCGTTATCGACGAACATGTAATCGACGGTGACGGCGGGATAGGAGGGGGCCATCTCTTGCACGGTCTCGCGCCAGAGGCGTGAAGTGGCGAGCACGTTAGCCTTGTCGACGACGGTGAGATGGCGACGACGAGCGAGGGCCTGGCGGAAGGCGACGGCACAGACGCGGCGGATCTCCTCGCGGGTATAGACGCAGGTATCGAAGGCGGTATTCCCGTCCTCGGATCTCCCGCGCGGTTGCCCGTAATAAATACCGCCGGTAAGTTCCCGGATACAGAGAATGTCAACATTCTCCACAATCTCGCGGCGGAGCGGGGAGCGGTGCAGGAGGGAGGGAAAGGGAATGACGGGACGGATATTGGCGTGGAGGCCGAGCCGACTACGCGCGGCGAGTAACCCTTGCTCGGGGCGGACGCGGGCGGCGGGATCGTTATCGTGCCGCGGCGACCCGATAGCGCCGAAGAGGATCGCGTCGGCGTTCATGCACACCCGGTGCGTTTCCGGGGGGTACGGGTCGCCGGTAGCGTCGATAGCGGCGGCGCCGACGAGCGCGCGGGTAAAAGTAACCTGGTGTCCGAACCGTCGGCAGGCGGCGTTGACGCAATTGACGGCCTGGCGGGTAACTTCCTCGCCGACGCCGTCACCGGGGAGGAGGGCGACGTGTAGTTTCATGATTCTTGTTGTTAGTGATGTTCGATTTGCTGGCGTATAGAGAGGAGATAATCAATATCATCGAGTCCCTTCAAAAGGCATTGCTGCTTGTACGCGGGGATATCGAAAAGCTCTTCCTCGCCCTCAAAGCGGACGACGCGCGCGGCAAGGTCAATGGTGACGGGAGCGTCGGGGCGTTGGTCGAGGAGATCGAAAAGTCGGGCGAGGAAGCGAGGGGAAACCTGCACGGGAAGCAGGCCGTTATTGAGCGCGTTGACGCGGAAAATATCGGCGAAACGGCTGGAGATAACGGCCCTGAACCCGGCGTCGCGGATAGCCCAGGCCGCGTGTTCGCGACTGGAGCCGCAGCCGAAGTTAGCGCCGGCGGCGAGGACGGCGCCGCGGTCGGGGGGCAGACCGGCCGGCAGCCAGTCGGTGAACAGGTATTTGCCGAGGCCGTCGCGGGTCGTCGTCTTGAGAAACCGGGCGGGGATAACGCGGTCGGTGTCGATATTCTCGACGGGGAGGGGGAAGACCGTGGCGGTAAGGGTAGTAAACGGTTCAGTCATGAGTATCATATTTCAAGTTAATTCCCTGGGATCTCGTATCTCGCCGGTGACGGCGGCAGCGGCGGCGACGAGCGGCCCGGCGAGGAGGGTACGGGCGCCGGGGCCTTGTCGTCCCTCGAAATTACGGTTAGAGGTAGAGACGCAGTAATGCCCGGCGGGGATCTTGTCGTCGTTCATGGCGAGGCAAGCGGAGCATCCGGGTTGCCGCAACTGGAAGCCGGCGTCGGCGAGCGTGTCACGCAGTCCCTCGTCGACAGCCTGTCGCTCGACCTGCTTGCTACCGGGGACGATCCAGGCCGTGACGCGCGGGTGTTTCTTCTTCCCCTTGACGATAGCGGTAAAGGCGCGGAGATCCTCGATTCGCCCGTTAGTACAACTACCGAGGAAGACGTGATCGATCTTCTTCCCGGCGACGCGCTCTCCCGGTTCGAAGCCGGTATACGCGAGCATCTGCCTGTCGGCGTCGTCGGGCACGCGTCCATCGACGGGGATAGCGGTGCCGGGATGCGTGCCGTAAGTAATCATGGGCAGCACCTCGCCGGCGTGGAGGGTAAAGGCAGCGTGGAAACGCGCGTCGGGATCATCGCGCAACTCTCGCCAGCGCTCGATATCGGCGGGAGAGGGAGGGGTGGGTCGCGCCTTGAGATACTCGATCGTGACATCGTCGGGGGCGATCATCCCCCCGCGCGCCCCCATTTCGATACTCATGTTACAGACGGTCATGCGCGCCTCGATAGAGAGGGCACGGATCGCCGGGCCGTCGAACTGTATGAAGTGCCCGGCGCCGGCGCTGGTGCCGAGGCGCGCGATAGCGTGCAAGATGAGATCCTTCGAGCACGTGCCGGGGGGCAACGTCCCCTCGACGCGCACGTTCATGACGAGCGGCTTGGGCTGGAGGATACACTGCGAGGCGAGAGTCATCTCGACCTCGCTGGTACCGATACCGAAGGCGACGCAGCCGAGCGCGCCGTGGGTAGAGGTATGGCTATCGCCGCAGACGACGGTCATGCCGGGGAGGGTAAGCCCGGATTCGGGGCCGACGACGTGCACGATACCGTTGCGCGGCGAACCGACGGGATAGAGCGTGATGCCGTACCTGTCGCAATTCCTGGCGAGGGCGTCGAGCTGCGCGCGGGAGAGGGGGTCGGCGACGGGCAGATGCTGGTCGAGGGTAGGGATATTATGATCCGGGATAGCGATCGTCTGCCGGGGGCGGAAGACGGGGACGCCTCGTCGCTGTATCCCGTCGAACGCCTGCGGCGAGGTCACCTCGTGGATATAATGCCGGTCGATATAGAGGACATGCGTGCCGCCGGGCAATTGTTCGACGACGTGCGCGTCCCAGATCTTGTCGAATAGCGTCTTCATCACGAGTCGATTTTCGAGATAGCGTCGAGGAGCGACTCCACGGAGGCGGTGACCGTGTCGACGTTAGCGGCGAACCCTCTGTAGACGCGTCCCTCGTGCGACAGCTGGACGTGCACCTTCCCGAGGTCATCGCTGCCGCGGGTGATTGCCTGGACGAGGTATTCCTCCAGGATAATCTCCTCGCGGGTGATCGCCTTGATCGCGCGGAACGCCGCGTCGATAGGCCCGTTACCGTGCGCGGTAGCGGTGCGCGTCTCCTCGCCGGAGCGCACGCGGGCGGTGGCGGTAGGGATCGTGCTGGCGCCGCACGTCACCTGCAGGGCCTCCAGGTGCACGCGGCGGTTACCGCGGGACGCCTCGTTGCCGACGAGCACCTCCAGGTCGCGGGAAGTAATCTCCCTCTTCTTGTCGGCCAGTTCGAGGAACTTCGTGTAGAGAATATCCAGCTCCTTCTCCCCCGGCAGGTATCCGAGGCGTCTCAGGTGGTGTTTCAGCGCCGCGCGCCCGCTACGGGCGGTGAGGATGATGCTCGACTCGTCGACGCCGACCTCCGCCGGGTCGATGATCTCGTAAGTATCGCGACTCTTCAGCACCCCGTCCTGGTGGATGCCGGAGGAGTGGGCGAAGGCATTGCGACCGACGATGGCCTTGTTCGGTTGCACGGGGACGCGCATAAGCGTGGAGACGAGGCGGCTGGCGTGGAACAACTCCCGCGTGTTAATGCCCGTCTCGAAGGGGAGATCGCGGTGGCAGGCGATCGCCATGACGATCTCCTCGAGGGCCGTGTTACCGGCTCTCTCGCCGAGACCGTTGACGGTGACCTCCACCTGTCGCGCGCCGTTACGCACGGCGGCAAGCGTGTTGGCGGTAGCCATGCCGAGATCGTCGTGGCAGTGCGTGGAGATAATCGCCTTGTCGATGTTGGGGACGTGATGGACGAGATAGGCGATCTTCGCCCCGTACTCGTCGGGGAGGCAATAGCCCGTGGTGTCCGGGATATTCACGACGGTCGCCCCGGCGGCGATCACGGCCTCCACCACCCGCGCGAGGAACTCCTCGCCGGTGCGCCCGGCGTCCTCGGCGTAAAACTCCACGTCGTCGACGAAGCGCCGGGCGTACTTCACCGCCTCGACGGCGCGTTCGATGACCTCCCCCGGCGTCGAGTGCAATTTCTTGCTGATGTGGTACGGCGACGTGCCGATTCCCGTGTGTATCCGCGCGCGTTTAGCGTGCTTGAGCGCGTCGACGGCCACGTCGATGTCTTGTTTCACGGCCCGCGTCAGCGCGCAGATCACGGGACGCGTCACGGAGCGGGAGATCTCGACGACCGACGCGAAATCCCCCGGGCTGGAAGCCGGGAAGCCGGCCTCGATAACGTCCACGCCTAACTTTTCGAGTTGTCGGGCGATCTCGATCTTCTCGATCGTGTTCAGCTGGCAGCCGGGCACCTGCTCGGCGTCCCGCAGGGTAGTGTCGAAAACGTCTATTTTTTCCATTGTCGCGTGTTATTTATGAATACTCTGGTTACTATTAACAAGAAGGGCCTTTCCCGCGAGAGAAAGGCCCTGTATCTTGACTTGTCACGTGATCATGCACCTTTCTCCCGCCGCCGCGATAGCAGGGTAGATAGGAGGAATAGTGCATGTTGACGCGTGTATATCATGATCTCGTTATTTTCCGGGGCAAATGTAACAATATCCGCGACAAGTTTCCAAGCGATCATCGCGTTTTCTCTCTCTCGCGCCTACAACAGGTGATACGCGCACGTCACGCCGGCGGTGACGATCGCCACCATGCTCATCAACTTGATCAGGATATTGAGACTTGGCCCGGAAGTATCCTTGAAAGGATCGCCGACCGTGTCACCGATCACCGTCGCCTTGTGCGCGTCGGACCCTTTCCCGCCGAGATTCCCCTCCTCCACGTACTTCTTGGCGTTATCCCACGCGCCGCCGGAATTCGCCATAAAGATCGCCAGCACGAACCCCGTCCCCAGGCCTCCCGCCAGCAAGCCGACCACGCCGGCCACGCCGAAGAGCAACCCGATAGCCACCGGCGTCACGATCGCCAGCAACGATGGGAAGATCATCTCCCCCTGCGCGCCCCTCGTCGAGATCTCCACGCACCGCGCGTAATCCGGCTCGGCCTCCCCGCTCATGATCCCCTTGATCTCGCGGAACTGCCGCCTCACCTCCTGCACCATCTTCTGCGCCGCCCGTCCAACGGCATTCATCGTCAGCCCGCAGAACACGAACGACATCATCGACCCCACGAAAATACCCGTGAGCACCTTCGGGTTCATCAACGTCACGTCGTAATAATACATGAAATCCGTCAACGTGGCGCTCGCCGTCTCCACCACCCGTTCGCCGATCTCCAGCGTCATCGTCCCCGTTCGTTCCAGCGCGATCTTGATCTCCTCGATATACGAGGCGATCAGCGCCAGCCCCGTCAGCGCGGCAGAACCGATCGCGAATCCTTTCCCCGTGGCGGCCGTCGTGTTCCCCAGCGCGTCGAGGGCATCCGTGCGGTGGCGCACCTCCTTCCCCAGCTTACTCATCTCGGCATTCCCGCCGGCGTTATCGGCGATAGGCCCGTAAGCGTCCGTCGCCAGCGTGATCCCCAGCGTCGACAACATACCCACCGCGGCGATACCCACCCCGTACAACCCCATCGACACGTTCTCGAACGAGAACCCCGACGCGAACAGGAAGGCAAGGATAACGCCCGTCACGATAGCGATCACCGGCACGGCCGTCGAGATCATCCCCGTCCCGATACCCTTGATCACGACGGTCGCCGCGCCCGTCTCGGCGCTCCGCGCGATCTCGCGCGTCGGCTTGTAACCGTGCGAGGTATAATACTCCGTCGCCTTGCCGATCACGATACCCGTCAACAGCCCGGCGATAATCGAACCACAAATCCAGTAACTCAACCCCAGCAGGTACACCACCAGGAAACTCGCGCCGATGATCAACACCGAACTCGCGTTGATCCCCCTGTCCAGCGCCCGCAACAACTTCTGCTGCGACGCGCCTTCCCTCGTGCGCACCATGAAAATACCCGCCAGCGAAAGAATCACGCCGAACGCCGCGATCAACATCGGCGCCAGGATCGCGCTAAACTGCAACCCGCCATCCCCGCGGAACGCCGCGGCACCCAACGCC
>JAIRKS010000085.1 GCA_031259905.1 Odoribacteraceae bacterium | reverse complement strand
GTAGGCAAGCTCGTCGAGATGGGCGTCACGCTCGGACGCTCCACGAAGGCGGGGCTAAAGATCGGCGTGTGCGGGGAACATGGCGGGGAACCCTCCTCCGTGATCTTCTGCGCCAACCTGGGCATGGACTACGTCTCCTGCTCGCCCTACCGCGTGCCCATCGCCCGGCTCGCCGCCGCGCAGGCAGCTATACGCCACGCGCGATAATCCCTCTCGTCTCGAGAAAAAAATATCCCGGTCAGGAAACTGCCGGGATATTTTTCGTCTTATGCCAGTGCTTTCATGTTAGTCTAACACGATTTTTTCAATAAAATCCGGGAAGGCGCTTTCAAACAGGCCGCTTTCATAAAACCGGTTAGCCATCTCGAGGGCGTTACCATTGGAAAGATTAGTACAGGATAGGTGATACCAGTTAGGGGTATCTTCAAACGGATCTCTACCGATCATTTCCACGGTATTTGCCCGGGCTAATTCTTCTAATTGTGAAACGGTTGTCCCTGGCTTTAAGATCACGATAAACCGTTCCGTTAGTCCTAATTCCGTGTCATTCTCTGTCTTGTAATAAGGCGCCCAGTAGAGGGTACACGACAACGCGATCGCTATTTTCTCGTGCTCCCCCTCGATGGTCGCGCTCTTGCAATTGATGAATTTCCCCCCGGTAGCACCGGCAGCACTTCTCGTTATTTCAGGAGGCATCTCGTTATCCGGCATCTGCTGACAAGTATCCACGCACGCTTGCAATACAGGGTATGTTAGAGGCCGCACGTACTCTAACGTCGCGCCTGCCTTGTCCAGTTCTTCTTTCAACTTCTCCTCGTTTTCAGCGTAGAACACGGCGTAATACTTTCCCTCCATTCTCTGTACAGGGATCTTTTTCTCTCGATACAAGTAATAGGAATCGTAATCTACTACTTGTCGCGTCTCGTCCGCTTCCCGCGTATCCTTCCCGTTCTCTTGCAAGTCCTGAGGGTTACCGCAGGAAGCGAGCACCAGCGCCAGCAATATGCCCGGTATATTTATGAACGGGGCATGTTGCCTGCGACGAGCGAGGGAGATGCCGGGGCGAGCGTCCCGGTGACGGAAGCGCGATTGAATCGTATAGCTATTTTTACAGTACTTCATTTTGATATTAATTATCACGACCGGGGTTATCCCGAACGCGTATTGCAAAGAGAAACTAAAAACCTGACAATTCAAAATCCCCGACCAGAAAAGCGATGGAAGTCACGCTCGGACGCTCCACGAAGGCAGGACTAAAAGTCGGCGCGCGCGGGGAACATGGCGGCGCCCCCCCGTGATCTCCCGCGCCAACGCGGGCAGGAGCCACGCCTCCTGCTCGCCACAACGCCGAGGCCGGGCCTAAAGATTATAGAACGTCTTGAACACCTCGATCATGTAAGCATGATCTTTCACGCCCGCGGTCTCCCGTGCAGAGTGCATCCCCCACATCGGGTTGCCGACGTCCACGCCGCGCATCTCCATTTGCGACAACAAGAGATTGCCCAACGTCGATCCTCCCGCCATGTCCGAGTGGTTCACGAAGCGCTGGCACGGCACGCCGGCCGCCCGGCAGATGGTCTCGAACACCGCGGACGACTCGCCATCCGTCACGTACTTCTGGTTGGCGTTAAACTTAATGACCGGCCCGCCATTGATCACCGGGTGATTCGTCGGGTCGTGCTTCTCCGTGTAATTCGGGTGGAGGGCGTGCGCCATGTCTGCCGAGATCATGAACGAGTGGTGGATAGCCCTGTAAAGATCCTCCGGGGAGCCACCCGTCCCGAAGACAATTCGCTCGATAATCGTGCGCAACACCGGCGAGGCGGCGCCTTGCTTCGTCCCGCTCCCCACCTCCTCGTTATCGAAAATGGCCAGCACGCGCGTGCGGCGCGGCCGCTCGTTCGCTCCCGCGAGGGCCTTCACCCCGGCGTGGACCATCGCCAGGTCATCCAGTTTCCCGCTGGAGATAAACTCCTCGTCGAGGCCCCAGAGACAACCCCTGTCGTGCTCGTGGAGAGTCAGGTCGAAGTCGAGCACCTCCTCCTCCGGGACACCGATCTCGCTCGCCACCAGCCGCGACAGGAAGCGATCCCTCTCGAAGCGTTCGTTGATCATCCCCAGCACGGGCAGCATATCCTTCTGCTTGCCCAGCGGGTTACCCTGCTCGTTGACCGCCCGGTTGAAATGGATCGCGATATGCGGGATCACCAGCAACGGGCGATCGAAATGCACGAGGCGCGTCCGCGGTTGCAGCGGCTCTTCTCCCTTCAACAGCACGCGGCCGGCCAGCGAGAGCGGGCGATCGAACCACGTGTAGAGGATCGGGCCGCCGTAGACCTCCGTGTTCAACTTCAGGTACTTTCCCGCCACCGGCATCTCCGGGTCGGGCTTCACCCGGAACGTGGGGGAGTCGGAGTGCGCGCAGATCAGGCTGAAGCCGTCCCGCGCGCAATCCCCGTCGCCGATCTCGAAAGCGAACAGCGACGAGTCGTTCTGCGTCACCATGTACTTCCCGCCTTTCTCGATCGCCCACGCCTCCCCCTGCGAGAGGGGCGTGAAACCGCGTGTCGTCAATTCCCGCTTGACGTTCGCCACCGCGTGATAATTCGTCGGACTCTGGTGTATAAAGTCGACCAGTTCATTAGCAAGTTTTCGTTCCATAGTTTTATTGTTATTTTATTTAACGCGCGGGACCCACCGGAAATCGGTGTTCCCGTCAAGAATCATCTCGTGCACCCTCTTCCCGAACGCCACGAACGGGGAGACGAGCATCGAGGGCTTGTTGTATTCCACCGCCTTACCCGCCTCCACGCACGCGATCGCCCCACCGGACGCCTCCACGATGGCCTGCCCCGCCGCCACGTCCCACTCCGAGCAGCGCCCGAATTTCGGGAGCAAGTCAATCTCGCCCCTGGCCACCATGCAATACTTGGAGGAGGCCCCCAGCGGCACGATCTCCACCTCGTGACCCCTTTCCTGCAGCCGGTCAATGTACTGCAACTCCTCCTCCATGACGTGAAAGCGGCTCACGGCGACCCGCAGTTTCCCCGTCCACGCGCGCGGTTGCAGCGCCCCCGTCCGGCCATTCTCGCGGACAAAGCACCCTCGCCCGGGCACTCCCCAGTATATCTCCCCGTCCGTGACCACGTTGATCATCCCGAAGACGGGCCTCCCCCCCTCGATCAGGGCGATGTTCACGCAAAAACGCCCGTTCCGGTGAATAAATTCCTGCGTACCGTCCAGCGGGTCCACCATCCACAGCCTCTCCCAGCCGGAGCGGGAAGGGTAATCGGGCAACCCGGACTCCTCGCTGATCACCGGGACCAGCGGGAAGAGCCTCTTCAATTCCGACACGATGTACCGGTTCGAGGCCCTGTCGGCATCCGTCAACGGCGAAAGGTCTGCTTTTAACTCGGTAGTAAATTCCTGTGAACGATAGTATTCACCTATTATCTCCCCCGCCCTCGCGATAATACACTGTACGTCAGCAATAGTTTTCTCGTTGATTATCATCATTGGTTATATTTTTCCATCGCTAAAACTACGAAATAAAACCCGTACCCCCCGCGCGCGCGACGCGTATTTAATACAAGAATAAGATTTTTCACGACGGGAGGATCCTCTCCTCGCTCGATTCCAGCAAAGTACAAGCGGGACGACGACGGGACGGGCGACGGTACCGCGTCCGGAATGTTAGTCATTATTAACTACGGAGAAAGGCTTTATTAACAAAAATGATTGTGCTCCTATCGCTGGATGGCATTACCTTTGTCGCAGTCAAAACAATTAGAGATTTTTCATAAGTTTGTATGGTTTAGGTTAGTAGTTAGTAATGCAATCTGAGGGACGATGTGAATCGTCCCTTTCTTTATTTCACGACAGATCACCCCCTTCCCACCCTCCCCTCCCTGTCCCTGCCCGCAAAGGCAGCACCTTCATAACCACTGGTTTTCAACCCGCGGACGTCCCCCCCCCTCCCCTAACCAGGCAGGGGGGGGGATGAAAAAACCGGGGAGCTTCCCTCGCGGTACTGCTCCCCGGTGATAAATGAACTTGCACCGGCAGGTGCATCAACATGATAATAACTCTTTACTGTTACCCGTGGAACCGGGGAGGGGCTTGTTCAGGGCACCTTGGTGGAAAGTACCGGG
>JAIRKS010000007.1 GCA_031259905.1 Odoribacteraceae bacterium | reverse complement strand
ATGTGTCGTGTTCTTTTGGTACATTATGTTTCGTGGTTTAAAGTATACGGGGCGAATGTAGCGCGTTTTTCCTTATAATAAAACGATCTCCCCTCTTTTTTTGGTTATTTTTTTCGCGTCGCGATAACCCGTCGTGCAACGCGCGTTCCCGGAGTTATAAAAACCGTCTTGCTATATATAAATAAGGTACGCGAAGGGACAGCGCGTTCACCCCTCGTCGAGAAACCGTTCCAGCAGGGAGGCGTCCAGCGGGTAGGTGAGCTTCATGTTCGCCGCCTCGCCCGGGACGACGTGAACCCGCGTCCCGGGCAAGTAGCGCCGCACCATCCCGCAATCGTCCGTGACCCGTGGCGACGGGTCGGCCAGCGATCGCGCGTACGCCTCGCGGATCGTCTCCAGCCTGAACGCCTGCGGCGTCTGCGCCAGCACCAGCGAGGAGCGGTCCGGCACCTCTTCCACCGCCCCGTCCCTCACGCGATAAACCGTGTCGACGACGGGGACGACCACCGCGACCGCCTCGTGCACGTCCAGCGCCGCGAGCACCGCGTCGATCACGCGCCGGCTAACCAGCGGTCGCGCCGCGTCATGCATCAACAGGCGCGTCCCGGGGTCATCGTACAGGCGGATCGCCGCCAGGCAGGAGTCACGCCGTTCCTTGCCGCCCGTCACGACGTTCGTCACCTTGCGCCACCCGTTTTTCCCGACGATCTCCCGCGTCCGTTCCAGTTCCCCTTCCCGCGCGACGATCACGATCTCGTCCACCCCCGCGTGCCGCTCGAACGCGTCCACGGCGCGCTCGATCACCATTCGCCCGGCGATCTCCAGGTACTGCTTCGGCACTCCCGCCCCGGCGCGTTGCCCGCTGCCGCCGGCGAGGATCACGGCCACGGTACGCGTTTTCTCGACATGTAAATCTTCTTGTTTCATGACAGGTAACATAGTTGAAAGGTTCACGGCGCACCGGGGGATGATTTAACGTTCAACGCGACCCGGCCCGCGTGATGCAAAAGTAATGAAAACGCGGTCAAGCCCCGCCGGGGGTGAGGCGGGAAACGCGCGCGTTCCTCGCGAAAGCGTCGCGCCCGGCACGGGAAAATCACTATCTTCGCGGGCAAAACAGTTAACACGCGTGAAAAACTCCATCAACCGTATCATTCACACGGGGACGATCTCGAGAGAAGAGATCGTCCGGTGGCTGCGTTCCCGCGGCGAGGAACGGGCCGCGCTCCTGTCGCTCGCCGGGCAAGTGAAGCGCGAGCAGGTAGGGAACAAGGTGTACCTCCGTGGACTGGTGGAATACTCCAACCGGTGCGCCAAGAATTGCCTCTACTGCGGCATCCGGGGCGGCAACTCCCGCGTCCGTCGCTACACGATGAGCGATGAAGAGGTCGTCGCGGCGGCACGGTACGCGCGCGACGCCGGGTACGCCTCCCTCGTGATCCAGGGCGGGGAGATCGCGTCGCCGGCACGCTCGCGCGAGATCACCCGCCTGCTGGAGAAGATCAACGAGGCCACCGGCGGTAGCCTCGGCATCACGCTCTCCCTCGGCGAACAGTCGCGACAGACGCTCGACGCGTGGAAACGGGCCGGGGCGCGGCGCTACCTGTTGCGCGTCGAGACCTCCAATCCCGACCTCTACGCGAGGATACACCCGGCGAACACGCGCCACGACTTCAAGGCGCGCGTCGACACCCTCCGGCAGCTCCGGGATCTCGGCTACCAGGTGGGCACGGGCTGCATGATCGGGTTGCCCTTCCAGTCCCTCGACGATCTCGCCGGCGACTTGCTCTTCTTCCGGGAGATCGACGTGGACATGATCGGCATGGGGCCTTACGTGGAGCACGACGAGACGCCCCTCTACCGCTACCGGGGAACGCTCCTCCCGCCGGCCGAACGCCTCGATCTCGCCCTCAAGATGATCGCGATCGCGCGGGTCATGATGAAGGATATTAATATCGTCGCCACGACCGCCATGCAGGCCCTCGACAAGATCGGGCGAGAGAAGGCGCTGAGGGCCGGGGCCAATATCGTCATGCCCAACATTACTCCCGTGAAGTACCGCGCGGGCTACCTGCTGTACCGGGGCAAGCCCTGCGTCGACGAGGAGGCCGCGCGGTGCAAGGCGTGCCTCGACGCGCGCGTCCGCCTCGCCGGGGACGAGGTCGTGTACGGGGAATGGGGTGACTCGAGGCACTTCGCGATGAAAACACGTAATATCAACCAGACATGATAATAGAAAAATTAAAACAACGCGTCATCCGGCGCGAAGGAGAGATCTCCCGCGAGGAGGCTCTCGAACTATCGCTCGTCACCGGGAAAGAGAAGCTCTACGCGGCGGCAGACGAGATCCGCGCGACGTTCCGCGGGAACGAGCTGGACACCTGCTCGATCGTTAACGCCCGCTCCGGGAGGTGCAGCGAGGACTGCAAGTGGTGCGCCCAGTCGGCCTTCCACGCCACCGGTATCGCCACGTACCCCGTCAAGTCCCGCGACGAGGTGCTCGCCGTGGCCCGCGACAACGATGACCGGAAGGTACATCGCTTCTCGCTCGTCACCAGCGGGCGACGCGTCGACAAGAACGAGATGAAGGCCTTCTGCGACATGTACCGCGACATCAAGGAAAAGACAGGTCTCAAGCTCTGCGCGTCAATGGGACTGCTCGGCCGCGAGGAGCTGCTCATGCTCAAGGAGGCGGGCGTCGTCCGCTACGAGTGTAACCTGGAGACGGCCTCCTCCTTCTTCCCGTCGCTCTGCTCCACGCACACCACCGCGGAGAAGAAACGCACCCTCCGCCTGGCCAAAGAAGTTGGCTTGGAGATCTGCTCCGGCGGCATCATCGGCATGGGCGAGAGCATGGAACAACGCGTGGAACTCGCCATCGAGCTGCGGGAGCTGGACGTGAAATCCGTCCCCGTCAACCTGCTCGATCCCGTGAAGGGTACCGCGCTGGAAAACCGACCGTCGCTCGACGACGAGGAGATCCTCACCACGATCGCCCTCTTCCGCTTTATCCTCCCGGACGCCTTCATACGGTTCGCCGGGGGCAGGCGGCGAATGTCGCGCGAGCTGCAACAACGGGCGCTGAGGGCGGGGATCAACGCGTCGCTCGTGGGAGGATTGCTGACAACGGCCGGAACGGACGTCGCGGCAGACCACGAGATGTTCACCAAAGCAGGGTACAAATACTAAACTTTCACCCGTTCCCGCGCGTGTTTCCGGTGAAATATCAATACATTCGCGAGAACTCAATATCTAAAAAGTAAATTCACATGAGCGAAATGAATCAGGACAAATTAAAAGCCCTACAACTGACTATCGAAAAGATCGAGAAAAATTTCGGCAGGGGAAGCGTGATGAAACTGGGCGAAACACACGTGGAAGACGTGCCCGCGATATCTACCGGCTCCATCGCGCTCGACAGGGCGCTGGGCGTCGGCGGATACCCGCGCGGACGGGTCGTCGAGATCTTCGGGCCGGAATCCTCCGGGAAAACTACCCTCGCGATCCATGCCATCGCGGAGACACAAAAAGCAGGAGGTATAGCGGCTATCATCGACGCCGAGCACGCCTTCGACCGCTTCTACGCCGAGAAACTGGGCGTGAACGTGAACGAACTCCTGATCTCGCAGCCCGATAACGGGGAGCAAGCCCTGGAAATTACCGAACAACTGATCCGATCCGCCGCCATCGACGTGATCGTGATCGACTCCGTGGCCGCACTCACCCCGAAGGCTGAAATCGAGGGGGACATGGGAGATAGCGTCATGGGACTCCAGGCGCGCCTCATGTCACAGGCCCTGCGAAAGCTTACCGGGACGATCAGCAAGACCAACACTTGCTGTATCTTCATCAACCAGCTCCGCGACAAGATCGGCGTCACGTTCGGAAACCCGGAAACCACCACCGGCGGGAATGCCCTGAAATTCTACTCCTCCGTCCGCCTCGACATCCGGAGAATCGGGCAAATCAAGGACGGGGAGGAGGTAACGGGAAACCATACCCGCGTGAAAGTGGTCAAAAACAAGGTAGCGCCGCCGTTCAAGAAGGCAGAATTCGACATCATGTACGGGGAAGGCATCTCCCGGTCGGGAGAAATCGTCGACCTCGGCGTGGAACTCAACGTCATCAAGAAAAGCGGGAGCTGGTTCTCCTACGGGGAAACCCGCCTCGGGCAAGGACGGGAAACCGTCAAGCAACTCGTGACGGACAACGCCGAGTTGGCCGAAGAACTCAAAAACAAAATCATCGCCGCCTTCGATGAAGCCGAGAAAAACACGAAATCCTGACAACATGAAAAAACAATTGTGCACGGCACTCGTGCTTCTCTCCATCACGGCCTGCAAGGATGAAAACGAGGGAACGGGATACCAGACGCCCGACGAGAAACTCGCCTCCGACATCATGACCCCAGAAGTCCTCTGGTCGTTCGGGAGACTGGGGAAACTCGCACTATCCCCCGACAAACGCGCGGTGGTATACCCCGTCACCTACTTCCACAAGGAAGAAAACCGGTCGTACACCGATCTCTACACGCTCGACATCGAGAGCGGGAATATCAAGCGCGTCACCGATACACGCGACAACGAGGCCGCGCCCGCCTGGACGCCCGACGGGAAAATCGCCTTCCTCTCCGGGCAATCCGGATCCACGCAACTCTGGGAAATTAACCCGGACGGCACGGGGCTTGCACGCGTCACCGACGTCGAGGGAGGCATCGAGGGCTTCCTCTACGCGCCGGACAAATCAAAACTACTTTACCTGAAAGAGGTGAAACTCGAAAAGGATATCCACGACCTCTACCCCGATCTCCCCAAGGCCAACGCGTACCTGATCGACGACCAGTTTTATCGCCACTGGGATCACTGGGTCGAGGGATACACCCACCCCTTCATCGCCGACCTCCTGCCGGGGAAAACCGTCACCGGCGGGAAAGACATCATCGAGGGAGAGAAATGGGAATCCCCCGTCCGACCGTTCGGGGGCACGGAACAAATCGCATGGACGCGCGACGCCGACGCCGTCATATATACCTCCAGGAAAAAAGAAGGCATCGCCTACGCCCGGTCTACAAACACCGACCTCTACCTCTATCACGTCGCCTCCGGCGTCACGCGCAACCTCACCGAGGGGATGAACGGGTACGATAACCACCCCACCCTCTCCCCCGACGGCAACCTCCTCGCGTGGGAAAGCATGGAACGGGACGGGTACGAGGCCGACAAAATCCGGCTCTTCGTCATGAATCTCCAAACCGGCGAAAAGAAAGAATACACCCGCCACTTCGACCAGCACGCCGAGGGCCTCGCCTGGGGAGACAACAATACCATATACTTCATCTCCGATCACCACGCCACCGACGAGATCTACCGCCTCACCCTCCACGACGGCAACATCACGCGGCTCACCAGCGGGATACACAACTACACCTCCGTCCTCCCCGCCGGCAACATCCTCCTCGCGACCCGCGTCTCCATGAGCAAACCGGCAGAGATATATCACGTGGATATCGCTACCGGCGAGGCACGGGAACTCTCCTTCATCAACAAACCCCTCCTCGACCAGCTAACCTTCGGGAAAGTAGAAGCCCGGTGGATCAAAACTACCGACAACAAGCAAATGCTCACCTGGATCATCTACCCCCCGCACTTCGACCCCGCCAAAAAATATCCCGCCATCCTATACTGCCAGGGAGGACCGCAGAACACCGTCAGCCAATCCTGGAGCTACCGCTGGAACTTCCAAATGATGGCCGCCAACGGCTATATCATCGTCGCGCCCAACCGACGCGGCCTGCCGGGATTCGGTCGCGAATGGCTCGAACAAATCAGCGGGGACTACCCCGGGCAAAACATCCAAGACTGCCTTTCCGCCATCGACGCCGTCAAACAAGAACCGTACGTCGACGCCGACCGCCTCGGCTGCGTCGGCGCATCCTACGGCGGATACTCCGTCTACCACCTCGCCGGGCATCACGAGAAACGCTTCAAGGCATTCATCGCCCACTGCGGCGTCTACAACTCCGAAATGCAATACACCACCACCGAGGAAATGTGGTTCGCCGACTGGGACCTCGGCGGCGCACCCTGGGACAAGGACAACAAAATCGCCCGGCGATCTTTCGAGAACTCGCCGCACCGCTTCGCCGGGAACTGGGACACGCCCATCCTCGTCATCCACGGACAGCGCGACTTCCGCATCGACGTGTCGCAAGGAATGGCCGCCTTCAACACCGCCCGCATGAGAGGCATCCCCGCGCAATACCTCTACTTCCCCGGAGAAAGTCACTGGGTACTCGGCTGCCAGAACGGGATACTCTGGCAACGCGTCTTCGCCTCGTGGCTCGACCGCTGGCTGAAAAAATAAAACCAACCGACCGGCCTGCCGAGACCCCTCCCGGCAGGCCGTCCCACAACATCACCCCTGCATCATGACACGACTGCTCGCCCTCCTGCTCCCCCTCGCCGGTCACGCTGCGAGCCACGAGCCGGCAACCGTCACGGACACCTGCCCCGCAGCCATCCGTTGCACCATCGAGGGAGAAATTATCAACCGCCCGTCGACCACCTACCTCGTCCTGCTCAAGCAAAGCGACTTCTTCTACACCGCGCGAGTCATCCACATCCCCGTCCGCGAAAAC
>JAIRKS010000003.1 GCA_031259905.1 Odoribacteraceae bacterium | reverse complement strand
ATAATAGAAGGTAACGTCAACACGGGTCGACGTCGAGGATCACCTTGACGGTCTTGAACCCGGGGAAGAGAGGAGGGAGGTGAGCGGCTACCGGTGCTGATCCCGTCGTGCCCGGGGAGAGAAAAAACCGTATCTTCGCGGGAAAATATCAAGAACCATGTTATATCCTTTAAAGTTTCATCCCTTGTTGAAGGCGACCCCGTGGGGGGGGACGCGGTTGCTGGCGAAAGGCGAGCTTCCCGGCGGGCAGGAGCGCGTCGGGGAAAGCTGGGAGATCTCGACCGTGGAGGAACACGTGTCGGTGGTCGCGAACGGCCCGCTGGCCGGCAAGACGCTGCGGGAGTTGATCGCGGCGCACGCGGGGAATCTCGTCGGGGATGCCGTGCACGAGAGGTACGGCGTCGAGTTCCCGCTACTCGTCAAGTATATCGACGCGCGCGAGGATCTTTCCGTGCAGGTGCATCCCGGTGACGAGGCGGCGCGGGAACGGCATCACGCGCGCGGGAAGACGGAGGCGTGGTTCGTCGCGGGGGCAGACGCCGGTGCCTCGCTGTTGCTGGGTTTTAACCGGGCGACGAGCAGGGAGGAGTTCCTCGGGTACCTCGGCGAGGGGCGGCTCCGGGAGCTGACGCGCGTCGAGGAGGCGAGGAAGGGGGATTGCTTTTTTGTCCCCGCCGGGCTGTTGCACGCTATCGGCGCCGGGTGTTTCATCGTGGAGATACAGCAGGCGTCGGATGTCACGTATCGCGTGTACGATTACGAGCGGAAGGATGCCAGCGGGAACGCGCGCGAGTTGCACGTGGAGCTGGCCGCGGGGGTGATCGATTACGGGTATCATCCCTCGCGCCGCGTGGAGTACGTCGCGGCGGAGAACCGGCCGGTTCGCCTCGTCGCCTGTCCCTATTTTACCGTTTGCCTGCTTTCCATGAACGCGACGGTGACGCGGGATTACTCGCCGGTCGATTCTTTTGTCGTTTACACGTGCCTGGAGGGGACGTTCGCGATCGACGCGGGGGCGGGAGAGCCGGTACGCGTCGCGCGGGGAGAGACGGTGCTCGTGCCTGCCGCCTTGAAGCGACTGACGCTCCGTCCCTCGTGCCCTACGCGGGTGCTGGAGATTTTTATCGAGAAGGGGTAACGGCGCGCGGCAGGCAGGAAATGATAGAGGGAGGATCACGCGTCCTCCCTCTTTTTTCTTTCTTTCTAACGGGTTGCCAGGTAGAGGCGCGACAGGCGCTCGAGGAGGCCCTCGAGGAGGTCAAGGGGGAGCATGTTGGCGCCGTCCGAGCGGGCGCGGGAGGGGTTCTCGTGCGTTTCGATGAAGATCCCGTCGGCGCCCACGGCGATGGCGGCGCGCGCGATGGTCTCGATCATGGCCGGCTGCCCCCCGGTGACGCCGGACTCCTGGTTGGGCCGCTGTAACGAGTGCGTGACGTCAACCACCACGGGGCACGCGCATTCTCCTTGCATGACGGGGATCGCGCGGAAGTCAACGACCAGGTCCTGGTAGCCGAACGTCGTCCCCCTCTCGGTGACCATTACCTTGTTGTTTCCCGACTCGCGTACCTTGTCGACGGCAAATTTCATGGCGGCGGGCGAGAGGAATTGTCCTTTCTTGATGTTGACCATTCTCCCGGTACGCGCGGCGGCCACCAGCAGGTCTGTCTGCCGGCAGAGGAAGGCCGGGATCTGGAGGATGTCCGCGTGTTCCGCGGCCATTCCCGCGTCGCGCTCGTCGTGGATGTCCGTCACCACCGGGATGCCGAACTCTTCCCGCACGCGCGATAGGACGCGTAACGCTTTCTCGTCGCCGATGCCGGTGAAGGAGTCTAACCGCGAACGGTTGGCTTTCCTGAACGATCCCTTGAAGGCGTACGGGATGCCGAGACGATCCGTTACCCGCTTCACGCGGGCGGCAACGCGGGCGGGCATCTCCTCGTCCTCGATCACGCAGGGGCCTGCCAGTAGGAAGAACATTTTCTTGCCCGTTAATTCCTGGTATGTATTCATCGTGTTGGTTTTTTATTTGTCGTACCTGTTTTTCCACCATGCCCGCAGGCGCTCCAGCATCTTTCCCTCCTGGGCGTTTTGTCCCGGGCGATAGAAGGTGGCCTCTTTTAATTCCCCCGGCAAGTATTCCTGTTCCGTGAAATTCCCCGGGAAGTCGTGCGGGTACTTGTATCCCACCCCGTAGTCCAGCTTCTTCATCAACGCCGTGGGCGCGTTGCGCAGGTGCAGGGGGACGGGCAGGTTGCCGCTCTCCTTTACCCTGCTTATTGCCTCGTTGATGGCGAGGTACGCCGCGTTGCTCTTCGGGGAGGTGGCGAGGTAGATCACGCAAGTGGCGAGGGGAATGCGCGCCTCCGGCATACCGAGCTTGTGCACCGCGTCGAAGCAGGCGTTCGCGATCAGCAAGGCGTTGGGGTTGGCCAGGCCGATGTCCTCGGCGGCGAGGATGAGCAGCCGCCGGGCGATGAACTTCGGGTCTTCCCCGCCGGATAACACGCGCGCCATCCAGTAAAGCGCGGCGTCCGGGTCACCGCCCCGCGTGGACTTGATCATCGCCGAGATGATGTCGTAGTGTTGCTCCCCGTCCTTGTCGTAGAGGAGGGGGTTCTCGTGTACTTCTCGCTTGACCGTCTCGTTGTCGATGACGACCTCTCCCTCTTTCAAGCCGTTTACCACCAGCTCGAGGATGTTTAGCAGTTTGCGGGCGTCTCCCCCGCTGTAGGAGACGAGCGCGTCCCGCTCCTTGACGATGATCCCGCGGCGCGACAGGGTGTAGTCCCTCTCCACCGCCATGTCGACGAGCCGCTCCAGGTCGTCTCTCTCCAGCGGCTTCAGGACGTAGACTTGCGCGCGGGAGAGCAGCGGGGAGATGACCTCGAAGGAGGGATTCTCGGTGGTGGCCCCGATGAGGGTGACGACTCCTTTCTCGACGGCGGCCAACAGGGAGTCCTGTTGCGACTTGGAGAAGCGGTGGATCTCGTCGATGAAGAGTACCGGGTTGGGCGCGTTGAAGAATCGCCCGGATTCCGCCTTCTGGATTACCTCGCGCACGTCTTTTACCCCGGAACTGACGGCACTCAGCACGTGGAACGGGCGGTTTAATTGCTTGGCGATGATCATTGCCAGCGTCGTCTTTCCCACCCCGGGCGGTCCCCACAGGATGAAGGAGGAGAGCGCGCCGGAGTCGATCATTTTCCGGAGTACTTTCCCCGGCCCCACCAGGTGTTGTTGCCCGATGTAGTCGTCCAGCGACACGGGACGCATGCGTTCTGCTAACGGTTTGTTTTCCATACCCGCGAATATACGTATTTTAAAGACGCGACGACGACGGGCAGGAACGTGACGGGATGCCCCCCGTCGACCGGTTTATAACAAAGACGGGTGACTTTCGCCACCCGTCTTGCGCGTTCCCGCGAGGAGTCAGGATTCCGTGGATTCCTTCGTGGGCAGTACCCCGCCGAGGGCTGCCTTGACGACCCCGATCGCGTCGTTTAACCCGTCGACGAACTTGTCGAAGTCCTCCTTGTACAAGAATACTTTGTGTTTTTCGTAGTTGGGCATCCCGTCTTTGTCGAATTTCTTCTTACTCTCCGTTATCGTGAGGTAATAATCCCCGTTACGAGTCGCTTTCACGTCAAAAAAATAGGTTCTTTTCCCTGCTTTTACAGCATTAGTGTAGACCTCTTCTCTATCGTTAAGGTCTATCCCGTCGTTTTGTTCGAATACATCCATCGTTTCCAAGTTTGATTTGACTTTACCGCCCAAATGTAAGAAAAAGTTTTATCAACCAAAAGACGAGGGGACGAGATTTGAAAAATGGTTTAAAAAAAACGGTAACTTCGCCGGAAATTTACCGCGTATGGATATATTCTTTATCACCTTGTTACTCGTCGGGCTGGCCGTGGTCGGCCTGGGGGTATCCGTCTTCTTCACGAAAAAGAAAAAGTTCCCGGAGACTCACGTCGGGAGTAATAAGGCAATGAGGGAACGGGGCATCCGTTGCTTCCTCGCCGCCGACCGGGAGGAACGGGAGAGGGCGTGCGACGAGTCGCGTTCGCGCTGAACGACGCGTTTTTCCTGAAAAAGAACTCTCCTCCCGGCGGGGGGAGGAGAGGGAGGGGAGAGAGAGGGAGGGTCTCCCCGCAAATTTCTTCCGGGCTTAAAATATCCTGATCCCCAGCGTCACGTTCGTGGTCTGCGGGATGCTCATGTCGGGGCTGAATTTCTTCAGTCCGAACTCGTAGTTGACATCCAGCGAGAATATCAAGAGGTCAGCGCCGACACCCGCGCGCAGGTAGAACATGCTCTTGCTCGAGGAGACCTCGCGCACCGGTGCACCTGCCATAGGTTGCAGGTTTACTTTTATCGGCTTGAGCAGGAAGGAGGCTACCGGCCCGGCGTACCCGCGCACGCTGGCCAGCGGGAAATTCAGGAACTTCACGCCGACGAGCACGGGGACGTCAATGGAGGTGTTGCGCAACTTGTCGTCACCGATCGAACGTTCGAGCACCACTTCCTTGTGCACGTAGTCGATGGCCGGCTCCAGGTACAGTCCCTTATCGAAATTGACTCGCCCGAGAAGCCCCGCGGAATATCCCCAGTGCGTCCTTGTATGGAAATTGGTGACATAGATTTTCGTGCTGCTCCACCCGCCGTGCACTCCTAACTCGAAGGCCTTTTGTTTTTGCTGGGCCACCAGGCTCATCCCGGCGAGAGTGAATAGAGTAAGAAAAAAAACTTTTTTCATGTTACATCATTTTTTGTGTACTACACTTGTTAATAATTATATTTTATCTCGTTTTCGTCTAAATTCCGATAGGACGATTCCCGTTGCCACTCCCACGTTCAGCGATTCGGCGGCGCGCACGTAACGCGGGATCGTCAACCGGCGCGTCACCAACCGCTCGATCTCCGCGGAGACGCCCCCTCCCTCGTTTCCCATCACGATGAATCCCCGGTCGCCTAACTTGCTCTCGTGGATGTTCTCGCCGTCGAGAAACGTGCCGTAGCAAGGGAACTCATCGCTCGCGTGCGCGAGGATAAACCCGGGCAACTCCACGTACGCGACGTGCACCCGGAAGATGGCCCCCGCGCTGGCCTGGACGGACTTCGGGTTGAGGTATCCGGCGCAATCCCGGTCGCAAAACACGTGACGCACGTTAAACCAGTCGCACACCCGCAGGATCGTCCCCAGGTTGCCGGGATCCTGCACACCGTTCAAGACCACCGAGAGCGCGTCCGCCGGCACGTTCACCTCCTCCTCGCGCGGCGTCTCGACGAGGGCGATGACCGCTGGCGGCGACTTGAACGCGGAGAGCCGCGCCATTTCCTGCCCGTTTACCTCCACGACGGTGCATCCTTCGGGGATCATTTTCTCTCCTGCCAGCCACTCCGGACGGGCGATTAACGTCTCGATTTTCAGGTCGGAACGTGACAACTCGTCCACCAACTTTTCACCCTCGACCTTGAAAAGGCGATATTTTTCCCTGAATTTCCTTCTTTCAAGGTTTTGGATTACATTTGTTAGGTGTTTACTTAGCATAATCGTCAAGTCGGTCTGTAAAAGAGAACACAAATATAGTACTTTTTTGAACCTTGAGCATGGAGACGTCAAACAAGATTACTTTTTTTTTACTCATCGCGTTGTTTACCTGCGCGTGTTCTCCCTTGAAATACGTGAGGGAAGGCGATTTTCTGTTGGAACGGGTGAAGATTGAAAACGACACGAGGGAAGTAAAACGCGCGGAGTTGAAGAAGGTTATTCGACAGAAGCCCAACACGCGCATGCTGGCGCTGGGACGTTTTCACCTGGGATTGTATAACCTCAGCGGGCGCGACACCACGAAACGCGTCAACAGGTGGTTGCGCTCCATCGGGGAGGCCCCCGTGATTTACGACCCGCTGCTCACCGGGAGAAGCGTCCGGCAGATGGAGATCGCACTGCACAACAAGGGATATTACAAGGCGACCGTCTCCGATTCCGTCTATTTCAAGAAGAGAAAGGCTTACGTGAGATACCGCGTCGACACGGGGCCACTCACCCGGATCAAAGAATTGTCGTTTGGGGGAAGGGGCCGGGGGCAGGCAGGAGATCCCGGCTTGTTCGACACCTATTACCGGGACACCGCAACAACGCTCCTGCGCATCGGGCAGCCGCTGGACGTGGACTTGCTGGATAACGAGCGGGAGCGGGTTACGCGGATGTTGCGCGAGAAGGGGTACTTTAATTTCTCGAAGGATTTCGTGCATTTCTTTGCCGACTCGACGCTCGCGAGCGATAGCAAGGGCGAGAATGCCCGGCTCTCCGTGCGTCTCGTCGATAACGCGGGGGACAGCAGTTTGTCGCGGCGTTATTTCGTCCGGGACATCCGCGTGGACATGGATTACGACCAGCTGGCCGTGATGGGCGGGGAGGACACGGTCAGCAGTCGGGTGGATTATAACGGTTATACCATCGTCTATCGCGACAAGCTAAAGATCAACCCGAAGGTCATCGTCGAGACGATACAGATCAACAGGAACGAACTGTACAATATCACCCAGGTGCTCGAGACTTACGCGCGCCTGCAGGCGTTGAATCTCTTTCGTTTCATCAACATCGAGTTCGAGGAGGGGGCAGGAGAGAGCCAGGTCAAGCCTCTGGACTGCACGATCCGCCTAACTCCCCTCAAGCGGCAATCGTACAGCCTTTCCGTGGAGGGTACCAACGCGTCGGGAAACCTCGGCATCGGGGGCAGCTTCACCTATAATCACCGCAATCTCTTCAGGGGCGGGGAGGACTTCTCGACCAGCCTCTGGGGGGCCGTCAAAAAGGAGCGGTTGCGCGAGAATACCAGCAGTTTTAACACGCGCGAGATCGGCGTCGAGGTCAAGTTCGTCACCCCGCAATTCTGGATGCCGGTCTTCTGGATGAAGAATTTCCGGCGCGACTTTGCCCCGAAGACGCTTCTTTCCTTCTCCTACGGGTTCGAGGACACGCCTTATTATACTCGCGCGATCATAAATACCAGTTTCGGCTACCTGTGGAGGAAGAACGACAAGCGGTGGCGATACAACCTGAACATCGTCGACATGAACTACGTCTTCATGAACAACGTCGTCAGCAGTTTCATCGATAGCATAAAGAACGAGTACGTCAAGAGCGCCTACACCGACCACATGATCCTCGCCGCCGGCTTCTCCGCCACGTACACCAGCCGTCCCGCCGCCGAGAGGACGAGCTACAATTACTTCCGCCTGAACATCGAGAGCGCCGGCAACCTGCTGTGGGCCATCGACCGCATCGGCGACAGGAACCGGCGAGGAACCGCTGCCGGCGAGGATCTCCACTACAAGAGCCTCGGCGTGCGCTACGCGCAGTTCGTGAAGACCGACGCCGAGTTCCGCTACCACTGGTCCGTGAACCAGGCAAGCTCGCTCGTCTGGCGGCTCATGCTGGGATGTGCCTACCCGTACGGCAACATGAAAGTCCTGCCGCACGAGGAGGCATACTACTGCGGCGGGGCCAATGACCTGCGGGCGTGGCAGGCACGCACGCTCGGCCCGGGGGCGTTCGTCAACGAGAGCACCGGGAAACGCTGGTACCCGAACAGCGTCGGCGACGTCAAACTCGCCGCCAACGCCGAGTATCGCTTCAAGCTTTTCTGGATACTCGAGGGGGCTGCCTTCGTCGACGCCGGGAACGTGTGGAACATCAACACGAAAGAGGACAGGCAGGACGCCCTCCTGAAGAGAGACTTCTACAAGCAAGTCGCCGTCGGCACGGGCGTCGGGCTGCGCTTCAACGCCAACTATTTCCTCCTGCGCTTCGACCTGGGGGTCAAAGTGCGGGATCCTGCCCGCCCGCCCGGCGACCGTTTCATCCTCTTTTCCGGCGCCGGCGCCACCCGTCGTTCCAATTTCAACATCGCCATCGGGTATCCTTTTTAAACACTTTACACCATGTTCATGCAAGTTATCGTTTATCTGTCGCTTCTCTGCCAGGTCATCGCCGCGGGCTACGCCGCCGGTCTCGTCAGGAAGACGAAATTCAACGTCTCCTGGATCATGTTTTCCGCTGGTTTCTTCCTCGTGGCCGTCTACCGCGTCTTCGAGCTATTCCTGCTCGCGGGCGTGGAGTTACACACGGTCAGGATCTGGCTATCGTTTGTCATCTCGCTCGTGTTCACCGTCGGCATCTTTTACACCCGCAAGCTATTCCAGTTCCTGCGCCGGATGGAAGAGCTCCGTGACGAGACCGAGAAGCGCGTCCTCTCGGCCGTCATTCACGCCGAGGAGCAGGAGCGCAGTCGTTTCTCCAAGGAGCTTCACGACGGCATCGGGCCGTTGCTCAGCGTCGCCAAGATGCTCCTATCGGGGTTAGACGCGCCCGCGGCCGCCGGCGACGAGATCAAGCGCAACCTCCGCCAGGTCGTCGACGAGGCCATCGACAGCGTCCGCGAGATCTCCGCCAACATCAGCCCGCGCGTGTTGAACGATTTCGGTCTCGAGGAGGCCATCTCTTCCTTCATCAAGAAGCTGAGCGTCGCCGCCAGCATCGATATCCGTTTCCGCGGCGACACGGGCGGCGCGCGCTTCCCCTACAACGTCGAGGTGATCATGTACCGCGTCACCTGCGAGTTGGTCAACAACACCATCCGTCACGCCGGGGCGAGCGTCGCGCGCCTCCGCCTGTACCGCGACGGCGACACCCTCCGCCTCGATTACGAGGACAACGGTCGCGGGTTCGATCCCACGACGGTCGACGCCGGCACGGGATTGAGAAACATGCGCTACCGCCTCAAGTCCGGCAACGGCGACATCCTCTTCACCGGCGCACCCGGCGAGGGAATGAAAGCGACAGCATACATTCACGCCAAATGACCCGCGCCGTGGAACTGTTCATCGTCGACGATCACAAGCTTTTCCGCGAGGGATTGAAGCTACTCCTCTCCACGCGCGGGTTCGAGAACCACGTGCACGAGGCATCTAACGGTCTCGAGTTTACCCGTCAGCTGGCGATCGTCCCCTGCGACGTCGCGCTCGTGGACATCGAGATGCCCGTGATGAACGGCATCGACGCCACCGTGCAGGCCATGAAGATCCGGCCGTCGCTCAAGGTCATCGTCCTCTCCATGTTCGGTGACGAGCAGTATTACTACCGGATGATCGACGCCGGGGCACGCGGGTTCATGCTCAAGGATTCGGGCATCGACAAGGTCGTCGACGCCATCCGCGAGGTGGCCGCCGGGGGGAATTATTTCTCGCCGGGGCTGCTCGCCGGCTTGCTCGACAGGCGGAGGGGTGCGGCCCCTGGCGATGTCACCGCCGCCGTCGACATCACGGGGAGGGAGCTGCAGGTGTTGTTTCATATCTGCCGGGGATTGTCCAACCAGGAGATCGCCGACGAGTTGTTTATCAGCAAGCGGACCGTCGACAAGCACCGTGCGAACTTGCTTTGCAAGACGAGGTGCAGGAACACCGCCGCGCTCGTCATGTACGCGATTCGCCACAAGATCATCGACGCGTGAACGCAATGATCCTCGCCGCCGGTCTCGGCACGCGCCTGCGCCCGTTTACCGACACGCGCCCGAAGGCACTACTCGAGGTGCGCGGCAAGACTCTCCTCGAGCACGCCATCGAGCGAGCGCGGGAGGCCGGCGCCACGAGGATCATCGTGAACGTGCATCATCACGCCGACCAGGTGGAGCGCTTCCTGCGGCAACGCGACTTCGGAGTCGACACGTGCGTGTCAGATGAACGCGACGCGTTGCGCGATACCGGCGGGGCGATCCGGCACGCCAGGCATCTTTTCGTGCCGGCATTGCCCGTGCTCGTGCATAACGTGGACGTAATCTCGAACGTGGACCTGGTCGCGCTGCGACGCGTGCACGAGGATCGGCACGATCGCGCGACGCTCGTCGTGCAGCCCCCCGCGTCTCCCCGCGTGTTGCGATTCGACGACGAGGGGCGTCTCACCGGGTGGGAGAACCGCGATACCGGCGAACAGAAGATTGTTAATAGCTCTTTCCACTCTTCTTTCCCGTTTTCTTTCTGCGGCATTCAGCTCCTTTCCCCCCTCTTTATCCACTCTATCTCCCTCCAGGGTTCGTTCTCTATCATCGACGAGCTTCTCGCGCAAGCCCTCCTCCCCACCCCACCCCGCGCCTTCCTACACCACGGCTCGTGCACCGATCACGGCCTCTTCATACCCTCCACCCCGACCGTGTAGACAAGGCAGAAAACACTGCTTCCCCCTGCTTTTTATCCCCGCGCAAGAAGGCGTGTGACCGCGCGGAGTGGCTTGAAGTTTTCACTTGCCATATATGATGAAAATATTACTTTCGCGCAATCAATTTCATTGTAATAAAATCAAAAGCCGAAAACATGTTATTCAACTCGATAGACTTTGCTATTTTTCTCCCTGTCGTGTTCTCGTTATACTGGTTCGCTTGCAACCGCGGCGTACTACTGCAAAACCTTTTCACGCTGGCGGCGTCTTACGTCTTCTACGGCTGGTGGGACTGGCGTTTCCTCATCCTCATGACCATCACGATCGCGTGCAGCTGGGCCAGCGGGCTATGGATGGCGCGAATAAAGCGGCAGGGGAAAGGCGATGAACGCACCATTAAACGACGAGCGAAAACCGTGATGATCGCGAACATCGTGTTGAACTTGCTCATCCTGGGATTCTTCAAGTACTATAACTTTTTTGTTCAAAACTTCGTGGAAGCGTTCACGCTGTTCGGTAAGGAACTCAACGTGACCACCCTGAAAGTGATCCTCCCCGTCGGCATCTCCTTCTACACCTTCCAGGCGTTGAGCTACTCCATAGACGTTTACCGGGGAAAAATCGAGGCGACGAGGAACGCCGTGGCCTTCTTCGCCTTCGTGAGCTTCTTCCCGCAGCTGGTAGCCGGGCCGATTGAACGCGCGACCAACCTACTCCCGCAATTCTACACCAAACGACGATTCGACTACGCGCTGGCCGTCAACGGGGCACGCCAGATACTGTGGGGACTATTCAAAAAAATAGTGATCGCCGACAATTGCGCCTCGGCAGTAAACACGATCTTCGAATCCTACACCCTGCAACCCGCCAGCAGCCTGGTTCTCGGGGCGATACTGTTCGCTTTCCAGATCTACGGTGACTTTTCCGGCTACTCCGACATTGCCATCGGAACGGCGCGACTCTTCGGGATCAACCTGATGAAGAACTTCGCGTTCCCCTATTTCTCGCGGGACATCGCCGAGTTCTGGCGTCGCTGGCATATCTCGCTGACCACGTGGTTTCGCGACTACCTGTACATCCCCCTGGGAGGAAGCCGCGGGTCATCGTGGCAGAAAACGCGCAACACCTTTATCATCTTCCTCGTGAGTGGCTTCTGGCACGGGGCCAACTGGACGTTTATCGCCTGGGGCGCCTACCATGCCTTGTTATTCGTGCCGTTATTGCTCCTCGGAAAGAATCGCCGGCACACCGGCATCGTCGCTGAAAATCGCCTGTTGCCGACGTTCAAGGAGCTGTCGGCGATGCTGACGACCTTCGCGCTCGTGACGATCGGGTGGGTCATTTTCAGGGCGGAAGACATGCCGCAGGCCCTCGATTACCTGTCGAGAATGTGCTCTTCCTCGCTGTTATCCATCCCCTCGGTCGGTAAAAGGGCGATGTTGTATGCGACCGTCTACGTCATCCTGTTCATGATCGTCGAGTGGTTCGGGCGCAAGCAGGCGTACGCCATCGAGAAGATACCCGTAAAGAGCCGGGCGTTCAGGTGGGCCATCTATATCCTGATCGTGCTATTTATCACGACGGCAGGCGGCGGCTCCGAGACCTTCATTTACTTTCAATTCTAAACGGTGATGAAAAAATTTATCCTCCAGACCATCCTGTTCCTGTTGATCTCGACGCTATTGATTGCCGTCCTCACCTGTGGCGTGTACTTCACGCGATCGTGGGCATCGTTCAAGTTGCCTCTCGACAAGAACATCCTCGTGGTGGGCGATTCCCACACGGAATGCGCGATAGACGACGAGATCTTTTCTCGCACGACAAACGTGTCACGCAGTTCTAGTCCCTACTGGTGCTCGTATTGCAAGATTAAAAAATTCATGGACGAGAACCGGCACGTGGACACGGTGATCTTGTCCTTTTCCTACGCGATGCTACGTTCTACTATAGATGATCAATGGACCTTCGACGAGACGTGGATGCTTAGTCACATCCCGTGCTATCTCTCGCTCGTGGACAAGGACATTCTCGCCTCTTACGCGAGTAAGAAAGTATCGCTACTCAAGGCCATCCTGGACTTGCCGTACAGGGACGCGTTCACGTTCATCGCGCGAGGGGATCGTCTTTCTTACAAGGACTTGGATATCGGGCATTACGCTAAATTAGACAGGGATAAATTACAGGAAGCTCTCGCCGACCCCAAGTATCTTGTGGAGGATAAGTCTCTCTCGCTCCATCAAAAGAAATACCTCTTGAAGATCGTCGACCTGTGTAAATCTAGGAACGTGGAGTTGATCCTTATCAACACGCCAATCTACAAACCAGAGATACACGGGGATTTAGACCTATTGAAAGCGTATCACAACGCTTATCTTTCGGGCATCAAGTACATGGATTATTCCGCCTTCCCGTTGCCCGATTCTTGCTACGGTGACATCGACCACCTGAACTACAAGGGCGCCGAAATATTCAGCAAGTACTTACAGGAGAATTTCCTCAAGGACGTTGCCGCCCTTTCCCCGGGATCTTGATCCCCGACGCAACGCGACACGAATGATTTCCCGGTGGCCTCGCCGCCGGCTGTAAAATAATGCGCGCTATCTCGCACGCACCGGGGAAAAACACTGTTCGACAGGCAAGATTTCTAATTAGACAACCAGAATTTCTAACTAA
>JAIRKS010000228.1 GCA_031259905.1 Odoribacteraceae bacterium | reverse complement strand
CAAGCATGGCATAGTAATAAATGGAATCAACGCTCTCCGTAAGAACTACCTGTTTCGTCTGGAGCACATCATAATAACCGGATTTCTCCAGTATTTTCTGCACTTCCACAATGGATATTTTCATAAACGATGAATATATGCCAACGACTAAAGCTGTGGGACACAGCAGATGGACTGAAAAAATAGGAAATAACCTCAATAACTTCCCTGTTGTTCTGTGCTTTCATAATGATTTTCGTTGGTTAAAGAATAATTGATTAATTTCCCAAAGACATACAGTCCTTTTGCTTTACAAAACATTCGAATGTTTTTTTGTTGTTTTTTTTAGCGACAGGAATATTGAGAAATATTTCTTTACTTTTGGCGAGTAAATATAAACTGTCATCAAAATGAGTTATTATCACCAACCGGAAGAAGAAACCGTGGCGCAATGCCCCAGTTGCGGTAAGGCGATGTGGTTCTCCGGATCGTTCCGGCCCTCACCGCCAGTTTGCGAGAACTGTTACAATCGCAGGATGCGGCGCACTGCCCGTTGGGGAATCGCAAGTGAACTGCTGGTAACGTTTGCCGCGGGCTGGACAGTTGCCGCGCTGATCATGGCCAATCACGAGGTGGTTTTCAAGGAAGGCACATTCCACCGCACTGGACAGTATGTTACCATGTTTATTATCATTTCCTACTGTATATCTGGAATAATTGCAGGATGGAAAACATTAAACCGGATAACGCCCACCGTGTTTTTATTCCTCCCGATGCTCGGCTGGATTATTTATTTTGCCATGAAACTTGTCCTTGCGTTCTTCGTGGGGCTTGTCATGCTCCCTGTCCGGACGTTGTACAGCATGTTCAAACTATACAAGTTGAGGCGGTAGCGTTCGAGTTATTGAACGGTTTAGGTCTTTTTACAGGTCAGGAAGCTTCCAGCGAGCCAAAACCCAAACCGGACAGGTGCTCCTTCTCCAGCACGATTTGCAGCATTTCGGAAATATATATCGTACTCCCCAAGATAGGACATGACAGAACACTCTCGACCGATTCTCTCCATAAAACAGTCGTGAAGCATGCAATCCACAAGTAACGTCAGCACGGGTCGACGTCGAGGATCACCTTGACGGACTTGAACCCGGGAGAAGAGAGGAGCGAACGGCACTCCCGGCGGATGAAACGCTTCAGGGCCGGGAGCGAGGCGATGCCATCCGTCTTGACGAGCAGGTGAACACGGTACTCGTTCCGTATCCTGGAGACCTCCGGGACGGCCGGGCCGCGCACGCGTTGCTGCAACTCCCCGCGGAGACGCGCGACGAGAGCGTTCGCCGCGCGACGCGACACCTCCTCGCGCGCGTGGCGCAACTCGACGCGGATCAAGCGGCAGAAAGGAGGGTAACGGAACGCCTCCCGTTCGCCGGCGAAGGCACGGTAGAAATCGTGGTAATCGCCGCCGGTAAGCCACTCGTGCAACCTGTGCTGCACGCGGGCCGTTTGCATGACGACCAGCCCCCGTTCGCCCTTCCGCCCGCTCCTCCCGCTGACTTGCACGAGCAGCTGGTAGGCGCGTTCCTCGACGCGGAAGTCGGGAAACGCCAGGAGAGCGTCGGAGTCGATGACGCCGACGAGCTTCACGCGCTCGAAGTCGAGGCCCTTCGCGACCATCCGCGTGCCGACGAGGACATCCAGCGTCCCCGCCTCGAAGCGATTAATAACCCCTTGCAGCTTCTCCTTCCCGCGCGTCGCGTCGAGGTCGAGGCGCGCGACGCGTGCCGAGGGGAAAAGGCGCGTCACCTCCTCCTCGACGCGTTCGGTGCCGGGGACGCGCTCGACGAGGAGACCTTCCCCGCACGCCTCGCAGGCACCGGGACGGGGCCGGACGCTCCCGCAGTAATTGCAGGAGAGGCGCGCGCGGGACTTGTAGTAGGTCATGCTGACGTCGCAGTGGAGGCATCGCGGGATCTCCCCGCAGCGATTGCATTGCAGGTAGGAGGAATACCCCTTGCGGTTCTGGAAGAGGATCACCTGATCGCCGGCATCGAGGACGCGCTTCATCTCGTCGCGGAGCAGGGGGGTAAAGATACCGTCCATGACGCGCTCGCGGCGGGCGCGGGTAACGTCGGCGAGGACGACGCGGGGGAGCGCGACGTGCTCGTGGCGGGAGGCAAGGCGGACGAGGCCGTACTTGCCGGAGAGGGCGTGATGGTAGCTCTCGAAGGAGGGGGTGGCCGAGCCGAGGAGGACGCGCGCGCCGTGAAGGGAGGCGAGCATGATGGCGGCGTCGCGACCGTGGTAGCGAGGGGCGGGGGCGGTTTGCTTGTAGGACGTCTCGTGCTCCTCGTCGATGATGACGAGGCCCAGGGAACGGTAAGGGAGGAAGAGGGCGGAACGCGCGCCGAGGATGACGGGATACGGGGAAGGGCCGTTTTGCGCGCGCCACGTCTCGACACGCGTGCCGTCGGGCATACCGGAGTGGTAGAGGCCAACGTTATCGCCGAGGAAGCAGCGCAGGCGTTTCACGATCTGCACGGTGAGGGCGATCTCCGGGAGGAGGTAGAGGACTTGCCGACCGCTGTCGATCGTCTCCTTGATGAGGTGGATGTAAAGCTCGGTCTTGCCGGAGGAGGTGACGCCGTGCAGGAGGACGGTACTCCGCGCGAGAAAGAGCGCGCGGATCTCGTCGAGCGCCTGCTGCTGCACCCCCGACAGGGTGTTGGGCGGCCGGGGAAGCGTCGCGTTCTCTTGCAGGCGGCTGACTTCCCGCGTGACGACCTCGAGGATGCCCTTGTTGCAAAGGGAGCGGAGGGTCGATGGCGAGGGGCCCACGATACGCTGGAAGTCGGCGAGGATCATGTCACCGGCCTCCATCCCGTCGACGCGTTCGATCCATCGGCAGAGGAAGGCGCGCTGTTGGGACGGCAGCCGGTCGAGCCAGGCATGCAGCTCGCTCTCGCTGAAAGGACGTCCCCAGCGGACGACTCGCTCGCGGCACGGCTTGAAAGGATCGTCGACCTGCTCCTTGACGACGAGCAGCGCGCGGGCGAGCAAGCCCTGGACGACGGGCAGGGGATCGCGCCCGCCGGCGAGCTTCCTGATATGGGAGATGGAGAGGTACTCCCCCGGGCGGAGGAGCGCCAGGAGGCGGCGTTCGTCGTCGTCGAGAGAATCATCGAGAGGAGCGTCGACCGGCGCCACGCGGGTATGGCTATCCAGGCGCGCGGCCACGGGGAGGGCTGCCCGCGTCACCTCGCCGGGACAGGCCATGTAGTAGTCGGCCATCCAGAGGAGGAACCGCAGCTGGAGGGGAGAGAGGGTGAAGCCGGGGTCGATGACGCGGTCGATGGACTTGAGGGCGACGCCGGGCGGGGCTTCCTCCCGGGTGGAACGGACGACGCCCGTGTAGTAGTTGTTGCCGGCGAAGGGGACGATGACGAGGACGCCTTCCCGCGTCGCGGCGCGCCACTCTTCCGGCACGGCGTAGGTGAAGAAACCTTCCACGGCAAGGGGTATGATGACGTCCGCGTACATGGGTCAGCCGGGGGGGAGGCCCCCGTCGATTAGATGGAGAGGATATTTATCAGGCTCAGCAGGGAAGTGTTGAGCGATTTGTCATGCTTGATGGTGCGGTTAAACGGCACGTGGACGATCTCGTTGTTGACGATCCCCACCATGATGCTCTTCTGGTCGTCCATCAGGGCATCGACGGCGGCCACGCCGAGCCGGCTGGCGGTGACGCGATCGAAGCCGGAGGGAGAGCCGCCCCTCTGGATATGCCCGAGGACGGTGACGCGGATGTCGTACGCGGGGTATCGCTTCGACACGGCCTCGGCGATCGTGTACGCGCCTCCCGACTTCTCGCCCTCGGCGACGATGACGATACCGCTTGACTTGTGCGGCTTGTAATCATTCTCGAGATAGCGGTAGAGTTCGTTGAGGTCCGTCTCTATCTCCGGCACGAGCACCCCCTCGGCGCCGGTAGCGACGGCGGCACGGAGGGCGATAAACCCGGCGTCCCGTCCCATCACCTCGATAAAGAATAGCCGGTTATGGGCGCTGGCGGTATCGCGTATCTTATCGACGGCATCGACGACCGTGTTCACCGCGGTATCGTACCCGATGGTGTAATCCGTCCCGTAGAGATCGTTGTCGATCGTCCCCGGTATCCCGACGATGGGGATGTCGTGCTCTTGCCCGAGGAGGCGCGCGCCGGTGAACGTGCCGTCGCCACCGATGACGACGAGGGCATCCACGCCCTTTTCCCTCAACTGCTCGTGTGCCCTGGCGCGTCCTTCCACCGAGCGGAACTCCGCGCTGCGTGCCGTCTTGAGGATCGTCCCGCCGCGCTGGATGATATTACTCACGTCGTGCGAGGACATGCAGGTCATGTTCCCGTTAATCAGTCCCTCGTACCCGTCATGTATACCGTACGCCTCGCGACCGTTATAGATCGTTGCTCTCACTACCGCCCGGATGGCGGCGTTCATGCCGGGAGCATCTCCCCCGGACGTTAATACTCCAATTCTTTTGATCTTTGACATGTTGTTCTCGTTAATTGCGAGGCGGGGACGTCCCGTCTCGCGGTTGTTTTACTATGATTTCTTTCACCTTCTTCTCCCGCGAGGGCACGGACGCGCTCGCCGACGCTCTCCATCACCCGCCGCGGGGTGGAGGTCGCGCCGCTGATGCCCGCGCTATCGACCCCGTCGAGCATCTCGCGACGGAGGTCGCGCGCGTCCTGTATAAAGTACGACCGGGGGTTGACCTCCCGGCACACGGAGAAGAGCAACTTCCCGTTGGAACTCTTCTCGTCGCTCACGAAGAGGATCGCGTCGTGCGACGCCGCGAAGCGTTTCAGCTGCGGCACACGGTTAGCCACCTTCCGGCAGATCGTGTCGTGGACGCTCACCGTCGCGCCGGCCCGTTCCCGCGCGCGGGCGACGATCTCCCGGAAGCCCTCCAGCCCCTGCGTGGTCTGCGAGAAGAGGGTCACCGGCCGCGAGAAGTCTACCGCGTCCAGATCCTCCACTCCTCCCGCGACGATCGCCTCGCCGCCCGTCTGCGCCAGCAGGGCCGTGACCTCCGCGTGACCGGGTTTCCCGTAGATCACGACCTGCCCGCCCGCGGCGCGTGCCCGCGCGTGCGCTTCCCGGATCTTCCGTTGCAGCGCGAGCACCACCGGGCACGAGGCGTCGATGACCTCCACCTCGTTGCGCGCGGCCAGGGCATACGACGAGGGTGGCTCGCCGTGGGCGCGGAAGAGGACGCGGCAACGGTGCAGCCCGGCGAAGGTCTCGTGATCGATCGTCCGCAAGCCCCGGCGCGCCAGCCGTCGCACCTCGACGTCGTTGTGGACGATCTCCCCGATGCAGTACAGGGGGCCGCGCCGCAGCTCCTCCTCGGCCTTCCGGATCGCGTTCACGACGCCGAAGCAGAAGCCGGAGTTCTCGTCAATCTCTACTCGCATGGCGTATCGCGGTTAACATGTGTTCCACCTCTTCCTCGATCGTCGAGTGGCTCGTGTCGATCTCTATCGCGTCCGGCGTTTTCGTCAACGGGCCGATGGCGCGCGACGAGTCCACGTGATCGCGCTGCCGCACGTTGGCCTCGACTTCCTCGAGGCTTACCCGCTCGCCTTTCGCCGTCATCTCCTCGTGGCGACGCCGTGCACGCGTCTCCGGCGTGGCCGTCAGGAAGAATTTCACGTCGGCGCGCGGGAACACCACGCTCCCGATGTCTCTCCCGTCCATCACCACGCCGCCCGCGCGTCCCATCTCCCGCTGTTTGTCGACGAGCGCCGCGCGCACGGGGGCGAGCGTGGCGATCGCGCTCACGTTGCCCGACACGGCCAGGCCGCGGATTTCTTTCTCGACGTTCTCCCCGTCGAGGTACATTTCGCCGTTTTTGAATTCCAGGGTTATTGTTTCCAGCACGCGCGCCAGCCGCTCCTCGTCTACGCGCCCGTCACGGAGGATGCCTTCCCGCATGGCGCGCAGCGTGACCGTGCGGTACATGGCTCCCGTGTCTATGTACGCGTATCCCAGGCGCGCGGCCAGTGTTCTGGATACGGTGCTTTTTCCCGTGGAGGAGTAGCCATCAATAGCTATGATAAGCTTTTTTTGTTCCATTGTCCTGCTTAATGTCGTGCAAATGTACTCGATTTTTCCACGCGAGTATAACCTCCCCGGTTCTTTATTCCCTCCCCTCCACCTAA
>JAIRKS010000225.1 GCA_031259905.1 Odoribacteraceae bacterium | reverse complement strand
GGCAACCATTCCGCAACGTGCGGAATGGTCGCTGCAAATCGCGGCAACGATTCCGCAACGTGCGGAACGGTCGCTGCAAATCGCGGCAACGATTCCGCAACGTGCGGAATGGTCGCTGCAAAACGCGGCAACGATTCCGCAACGCGCGGAACGGTCACTGCAAATCGCGGCAACCATTTCGCACGCGCGCGGAGGGTCATCCCGGTAACATGAAGGAGCGTTAGCCCTACCGCGCGCGCGCCGTTGCTTGGAGTTTCCGGTATCCTTGTTTACCTTTACGCGTCACGAAAGAAAACTTGTTACATTATAAAATAGGTGAAGACATGAAATACTTGTTCGCGTTTTTAATCGCTGGACTCGCGTGGACGCTTCCCGCGAAGGCCCAGGTAGGGAAAGAGATGAAAGCGTTTCGCGACAGGGAGGGGGTAACGGTAACCCTCCTGACGCCGTCGCTTTACAGCCTCTACCGGAAGGGAAACCCCGGTGAGGTGTTGAAACAATTCAAAGAGGTGAACGTGCTCCGGGTAGACCGCCAGCGCGCCGCCCCTGCCCTGAAAGAGGAGATCGCCCGCCGCGTGAACCCCGTCATCGAGAACGAAACGAGGTACGCGCTCGTGAGTAGCCGGCGCGTCGGCGGGGAAGAAGAACGCCTCTACGTCAGCCAGCAGGAAGAAAAGACCACCGCGCTCGTGCTGTGGAGCGAGAACGAGCGGGAGATCGTCCTCGTCGAGTTGAAGGGAGACATCCACGCGGAACAGGCGCGCGCGCTCCCCGACATCTTGCAGGTGCAAGGGCTGGAACGCCTGGCCGGTCTCCTCTCCCCGGACGAGGAAAGGGCGCTCGCCGGCTTCCCGTTCGCTCCCGACCGCTTCCCGCGCGGGGCCTCCCGCTGGCCGCGCGCGGGGATAGACAGCCTCGTGCCGGACGGCTTCTTTGACGGCTTCGACGGCGGCTTCTTCGACGGGTTTGGCGGCACGAACGGGTTCGACAATATCGACAAGATGATGGAAGAGATGGGGAAGATGTTCGGGCAGTCGCGCCGCGATCCGTCGTCGCCCCTCTCCTTCTCGCGGGGGATAGAGGTGACGCGGGAAAACGGCAAGACGCGCGTCAAGGTCAACGCGAGCAACGTGGAAGTCCTCTACCTCATCGACGGGAAGGAGTTCTCCGCCGACACGCTCGCGGCCATCCCGGAGGACATCGCGACGGTCGACATGATCGACATGCCGAACGAGTCGAGAAAAGCCTACGTGGTGATCAACACCTCCCGCGCGGCCGGCCGCTTTACCTCGTTCGCCGACGGGGTACTGCGCTTCCGCCACGAGAACCAGGATTACGTCTTTCACGTGGACAAGCTCCCCGCCCCCGTGCTCCTGGTCAATAACCGGCCGACAAGGGAATTCCGGGTTGACCCGGCCAGCATCCTCCAGGTACGGCCCGCCACCGACCTGGAGCGCGCGTTGTTCGGCTTCTCCTCGATCCAGGTGATCATCGTCACGCGCTGACACGGTAACTTAAAATACAACGATATGGACATGAAGAATTACACCATCAAGTCGCGCGAGGCCGTGGAAGAGGCCGTGCGGCTCGCGGGAGAAAACGGCCACCAGGCCATCGAAACGGGTCACCTGCTGCAGGGCGTGATCAACAAGGGAGAGAACATCACGCGGTTCATCTTCCAGAAGCTCGGGGTAAACGACCGCGCGGTCTCGCTGGCGCTGGAGCGCGTGGTAGCCACGTACCCGAAGGTATCGGGCGGCTCCCCGTACCTCTCCGCGGAGGCAAACAAGGCGCTCGAGCGGGCAAACAAGATGGCCTCGGAGATGGGCGACCGCTACGTCTCGCTGGAACACCTCCTGCTGGGAATCCTCTCCGCCACGGACCCCGTCGCCCGCCTGCTGAAAGATAGCGGGGTGACCGTCGACGACGCGCGCGTGGCGATCGAGGAGTTACGCGACGGGACGCGGGTCGACTCGCCGTCGGCAGAAGAAAATTACGACGCGCTCGGGCGTTACGCCATTCACCTGAACGAACGCGCGCGTGCCGGGAAACTCGACCCCGTCATCGGGCGCGACGAGGAGATCCGCCGCGTCCTGCAGATCCTCTCCCGCCGCTCGAAGAACAACCCGATCCTCATCGGCGAGCCGGGCGTGGGGAAGACGGCCATCGCCGAGGGGCTGGCGCAACGGATCGTGAACGGGGACGTCCCCTCGGACCTGGCCTCGAAGAGCATCTTCTCGCTGGACATGGGCGCGCTGATCGCCGGCGCGAAGTACAAGGGCGAGTTCGAGGAACGCCTGAAAGCGGTGGTGAACGAGGTGTCGCGCTCCGACGGGGCGATCATCCTGTTCATCGACGAGATCCACACGCTCGTCGGCGCGGGGAAATCGGAAGGAGCGATGGACGCGGCCAATATCCTGAAGCCGGCCCTGGCGCGTGGGGACTTGCGGGCCATCGGGGCGACGACCCTGAACGAGTACCAGAAGTATTTCGAGCAGGACAAGGCGCTCGAACGCCGCTTCCAGAAGGTGATGATCAACGAGCCGGACGCCACGAGCGCGATCAGCATCATGCGCGGGCTGAAGGAACGCTACGAGAACCATCACAAGGTGAGGATCACCGACGACGCCATCATCGCGTCGGTAGAACTGTCGCGTCGCTACATCACCGACCGCTTCCTCCCCGACAAGGCCATCGACCTCGTCGACGAGGCGGCGGCCAAGCTGCGCCTCGAGATGAATTCCGTCCCGGAGGACATCGAGATCCTGAACCGTCGCGTACAGCAGCTGGAAATCGAGAAAGAGGCCATCAAGCGCGAGGGACAGGGAAAGAAAATGGACGAGATCGAGGAAGACCTCGCCAACACCCGCCAGGAGCAAGCCCGCCTCAAGGCGCGCTGGGAGGCGGAACGAGCGCTCATCGACAAGGTGCAGGAAAACAAGGACGCCATCGAGGCGTTCCGTTTCGAGGCGAGCAGGGCCGAGCGGGAGGGCGACTACGGGCGCGTCGCCGAGTTGCGCTACGGGAAGATCAAGGAAGCCGAGCGCCGCGTCGAGGAGCTGAAAACGAGGCTCGCCGGCACGCAACGCGGCGGCGCCTTGCTGCGGGAAGAGGTGACGGCGGACGACATCGCCGCGGTCGTCTCCAAGTGGACGGGCATCCCCGTCAACCGAATGATCGAGGGGGAACGGCAGAAGCTCCTGCACCTCGAGGAACGCCTGCACGAGCGCGTCGTCGGGCAGGAAGCGGCGATCACCGCGCTGGCCGACGCCGTGAGGAGAAACCGCTCCGGGTTGCAGGACGGCAAGCGACCCGTCGGGTCGTTTATCTTCCTCGGGACGACCGGCGTCGGGAAAACCGAGCTGGCAAAGGCGCTGGCAGGGGTGCTCTTCGACGACGAGGCAGCGATGACGCGCGTCGACATGTCGGAGTACCAGGAGCGACACTCCGTCTCGCGCCTCGTGGGAGCGCCGCCGGGGTACGTCGGCTACGACGAGGGCGGGCAGTTGACCGAGGCGGTACGGCGGAAACCCTACTCCGTCGTCCTCCTCGACGAGATCGAGAAAGCCCACCCGGACGTGTTCAATATCCTGCTGCAGGTGCTCGACGACGGGCGGCTGACGGATAACAAGGGACGACTCGTGGATTTCAAGAACACGATCATTATCATGACCTCCAACATCGGCGCCACGATCATACA
>JAIRKS010000202.1 GCA_031259905.1 Odoribacteraceae bacterium | reverse complement strand
TCGCGAAGTTGATTAATTTATCCAACCTCTCAAAGTCGCTGCTCGACTTTCCCGCGAGCCTATCGAACTCGCCCGCGTGGGGCGTCAGCACGCAACCCGCCGGCAACCGCTCCACCCCGCCCGCCCGCGCCACGATGTTCAGCGCGTCGGCGTCCAGCACGAGCTTCCCCCGCCACTCTTCCAGCAGCCGCCACAGCCCTGCCCCCGTCTCCGCCGCGACGCCCAGCCCCGGGCCGACGCCGATCGCGTCGGGCGGCGGCGTCAACGTCACCCCCGTGAAGCGCGCGTCGTCCGTGTCCGCGTCCACGAGCGCCTCCGGGATCGTCGCGTGCACCAGCCGCGCGTGCGCCCCCGGCACGTGCACCGTCACCAGCCCCGCCCCCGAACGAATAGCTCCCCGCGTCGCCAGCAACGCCGCGCCCATCATCCCCGTCGAGCCGGCCACGAGCAGCACGCGTCCACGCGTCCCTTTCCGCGCAAACTTGTCGCGGGCGGGCAGCACGCGCGTCACCGCCTCGCGCGTCAGGTAATAGAAACGCGACGGGTGATCGCGCGTGATCGCCGGGTGCAGCCCGATGTCCAGCACCTCGAAGTCGCCGACGTACGGGTAGTTTTCCTCCAGCATGAACGCCAGCTTCGGGAACGCGAACGTCAGCGTCCACGTCGCCCGCGTGATCGCCCCGTCGTTCTCCCGGTTATCCTCGCCCGCCAGCCCGGAGGGGATGTCCACGGCGATCACCGGCCCTCCCGCCTCGTTCACGCGACGGATGATCCCCGCCAGCCACCCGCGCACCGGTCGCCGTAGCCCCGTGCCGAACAGCGCGTCGATCCACGCGCCGTCGCCCGACGGGGAGAACTCCTCCTCGCGACGAACCTCCACGACCTCGCCCCCGGCTGCCAGGAAACGCTCCCGGTTCACGTCGAGGCACGGCGAGCAGTGCTCGCTCGCGTGCACGGCGTACAGCAGCGCCTCCCGCCCCCGTTCCCTCAGCAGCCGCGCCACGGCAAACCCGTCGCCGCCGTTGTTGCCCGTCCCCGCCACGACGCGGAAACGCGGCTCGCGCGGGTACAACTCCAGCAGACGCGTCGTGAAGGCGAGCGCCGCCCGCTCCATCAGGTCGATGGCAGCCACCGGCTCGTGACGGATCGTGTACTCGTCGAGCGTCGCCAGGTCTGCCGCGCGAAAGATCTTCTTACATTCCATGTTTTCCAGGTTAAGCGCGCGCGTTATCGCGGCACGCGCGGGCAAAGCTACGTGTTTTTTTCCCTCCCGCGTGCCGACACGGGGGAAATAGAGACCGTCCCGCGACGACGGCAGGTAATTTGTAAAGTTCCCTTTTACTTTTATCTTCGCGGGGAGAAATAAAAATTAAAATATTACCACGGTGGCCAAGAAGAAGAAAAAACAACAACCGAAACCTTCCCGCGACGTCAATACCCGGTCGTATTTCAGGGAAAGATATGCCGCGATACAGCGGATGCTCAGGGCCTACGACCTGGACCCGGCACTCCTGGAGGCGTTCAACAGGAAGCAGCTGGAACTGCTCTTCGCCCCCATCGTGGAGTCGCCCCGCGTCAAGGCGCGCGAGGGGCACCACGTCCCCCGACAGTCAATCGAGTTTATCTACGATTACGCGCAGTTTGCCATGCGCACGTACTGTCACGGCGACACGGAGATCGGCTTCACGTACCTCGACATGGTGACGCACGGGATGGCGTTCACGGTGGCCCTTCAGGTGGAGATGACGCGCAAGACGTTCCCGTCGGGGCCGGCGAAGGTCGTCGCCGAACTGTACAAGACATTCAACAGCGACCGGGTGCCCAACGACCTGCAGGAGCTGTCGATATTGATTCACCGGGCGATGCTGATGATCTCGAAGTTGAACTTCCGCGTGTACGGCTTCGAGTGGAAGATGTTGGATTTCCCCGTCCAGCGGACGATACACGTCAAGATGCTGATCCTTATCCTGTCCGACGAGGCGGAGACGACCCGCTTCGTGCACAACTACAACGAGCGGCTCGCTTACCGCGTCAAGGTCGGGCAACTCGTCACGGTTCCCCCGATGGGGGCGACGCTCGAACGCTCGCGCCTCACGGGAGACCCGGCGGACGAAAACGAGAAGCTCGACGTCTTCATCCAGTCGCACGCCATGCAACGCGTCAAGGAGAGGCTGGACGTCTTCGCGCCACCGCACCGCAACGGGTACATCACGGAGGCCGTCATGTACTCGCGGAGGGTGGTCAAGGGACGGACGTTCATGTACGAGTGTTATGCTGGCGTGCAGACGGACGACATGGACGAGAGCGTGGAGGTCGTGCTGGGATATTTCCCCTTCGTCGTGCAGGATAACAAGGTGTTCGTGTTAAGTTTCCTCCCGCCCACCGCGCCGGGAACGCCCGCCGGGGATATCCTCGAACAGGAACTGGGATTACAGGTGGCGGACATGAAGTACCTCGGCATGGACAAGCTGGGGTTTTACCTGACCGTCGACTTTAGCAAGGTACCGGCACTGAAGGAGGTGATCGACAAGACGAATATCGCGTCGCTCGTGACGCATCTCCAGTTTATCGCCGACGCGCCGGCAGAGGTCGACCAGAAACTCACGCGCCTGGCGGAGCGCTTCTTCGAGTACCGCCCGGAGAACGCCCTCCCCGTGATGTGACGCGACCGCGAAACATGCTCCCCGCCACCGCCGATCTTTTCCCCCGCCGGGGGACGCGTTCCCCGCGATCCTGTTATCTTCGCGAAACAAACTAAACACGCTCGATCATGGCAAAGAAGAAGAAAAAGACACCGCCGAAACCCGCGCGGGAGCTTAACAGCCAGACGTTCTTTAACGAGAGGGTCGCCGCGGTGCGGAAGATGCTCCAGGTGTACGGGTTTAACCCCGGCGTGCTCGAGGCGTTTACCAAGAAACAACTGCAGTACCTGATGCACCCGCTCGTCGAACAACCGCGCTTCAAGGTGCAGGAAGGGCATCGCGTGCCGCGACGGCTGCTCGATTTCGTTGCCGAGGAGGCGCGCTTGTTCATGAAGAGGAAGTGCTTCGGCGACCCCAAGGTCGGTTTCACCTTCCTCGAGCTGGCCACGCACGGGCAAGCGTTCGCGTGCGCGGTCATGGCGGAGCACTGGAAGCCCACCTTCCCCCCCGAACAGTCGAGGATCATCAAGTATCTCGCCGCGTGTTTCGATGACAACCGCGTCGCGTACGATCTCGACGACGTGACGACGCACATACACCACCTGGCGATAACCATCTCGAAGATCAACTACCGCGTCTACGGCTTCAGCTGGACGTGCGAGGCGATACGGGCCGGGCGAAAGATACGCGTCACTAATCCCGTGCTCATGTCGTCCGAGGAGACGAAGACGATCCGCTTCGTCCACAAGCAGAAGGAACGCCCCGCCTTCCTCGTCAAGACGGGACGGGTCGTCACCGCCCCCGCGCAGGGAGCGAGGATCGCCCGATCGCTCGTCACGGGGGAGGAGTGCGCCGGGGACGACTTCCTCGACATCTACATCCAGTCGCACGCCCTGCAGCGCGTCAAGGAACGCGTCGACGTCTTCTCCGCGCACAAGCGGAATTACCACGTCACCTGCTCGCTGGTCTATCACCAGCACGTGGTCGATTGCCCCGGCAACCGGAAGATGCTCGCGTGTTGCGACGAGATGGTACTCGATGGAAAGGCGGTGCACGTGCCGTTCGGCTATTTCCCCTTCGTCATCGAGGGCGACAAGCTGATCGTCACGACGTGCCTGCCGCTCGTCTCCGTCGAGACGTGGACCGGCAAGCTGATGAGGGAAAAACTCGGCCTGCAAGTCGAGGACATGAAGTATCTCGGCATGGACAAGATGAGTTTCTACCTCACCGTCGATCTCGACGAACTGCCCGCGCTGAAGGAGGTGGTCGATCAGACGGACCTCCGCTACCTGAGGAACTATTCCTTGTATAACCACGACCTGATCACGTACCACCTCAACATGCTCACGAAGCAGGACGGTGGCAAGACACAAATGGTGAAACGCTTCCTCGACACGCGAGGCGAATCTAAACGACGCTGAATCATGGACAGGATAAGAATAAAAGGCACGATGCTCCTCCTGGCCGTGGCGATGGGCCTGATCGTTTGTTGCAAGAGTGGCAAGGACGGGGGGATTTCAACGGCGAGATCCGCTATTTCGACGATGGCCGCGTGATCGTCAAGCACGTCACGAGCAAGCCCGTCACGATGGACGACGGGAATCCCGCCGGCATGATCGCCGTGCACGATTCGCTGTTGATCTGCTGGCACCCGCTCCGCGACAACTTCTTTAACATGATCAACCTGGACACGGGCAAGGACATGGGGTATTTCTGCCGGAAGGGGCAAGGCCCCGGGGAGGCGATGTCGTTTAATTCCATACACCAGCTTTTCGAGAAAGAGTACCGCTCGTTCTCGCGTATCTGGTTAGACCGGGTGCGGAACAGACTGTACACGATAGACCTGAACTCCGACGAAGTGTACTACTTGGATCTAACCGAGCTGAACTCGTGATGAAGGCACGTCCGCGTGTTCTTGTTTTAATAAGGTGTTCATGGGGGCGGACGTGATATATATCCTGGATAAGCGGAGTTCTTCGATTGTCATGTTTGATGTAAACGGTAACTATTTGAATCAACTCGATCGGAGGGGAAACGGGCCGG
>JAIRKS010000194.1 GCA_031259905.1 Odoribacteraceae bacterium | reverse complement strand
GCCCCGTCAGGTGTTCCCGGGTTACTTTTAACAAACTCTTAACTGGGGGGCTCTAAACTTTCCTTCACCTTTGGTGTCGATAAATGTGTTGCCCGTGAACGGGGAGGCCCGGGAGGACGGGAAGTTCAAGAAGTTTCAAGTATTAACACGACAAGACATGAACAAGATCGTGAAACGAGTTTTGCAAGCGGGTATCCCGCTTGTCGTCGCGGGCGCGCTGGTGGCTCCCCGCGTGGGGTTATTCGGTGACTCGCCGTCGTCGGCTGCCCCGGGGGGGCGCGTTGGTGGCGGGATGTTGCCGGTGACGGGTATCGTGGCGCGCCTGTCGCGGGCGATGGATCGTTACCCGGTGAACGGGGAGTTGTACCCGAACCAGGTGGTGGAGCTGGTGTCCGAGACGGTGGGCCGGGTGGTCAGCGTTAATTTCAACGACGGGGAGCGGGTGCGGCGCGGGGATTTGCTGCTGAAGGTCGATGACGCCGATTTGCAGGCGCAGTTGACGCGCTCGATGTACCAGAAGCGGTTGCTGGAGGTGAAGCTGGAGCGTCAACGGGAGCTGTTGCAGCGCGAGTCGGTGAGCCTCGAGTCGTACCAGGAGCTGGAGACGGAGTATAATATCCTGCTGGCGGACATCGAGCTGTTGCAGGTGAAGATAAACCGGACGGAGATCCGGGCGCCGTTCGACGGGCAGATCGGCTTCCGTCACGTGAGCGAGGGGAGTCACGTGCAACAGAGCACGCCGGTGGCGACGTTGACGGACAACTCGGTGTTGCGCGTCGAGTTTTACCTTCCCGAGCAGTACTGGAACGCGCTTTCTCCCGGCAAGCGGGTGACCTTCCGCGCGCGGGGGATCGAGGAGGATATCGTGGCGGAGGTTTACTCGATCGACCCGCAGGCGGACGCGGCGACGCGCAAGGTGCTCGTGCGGGGACGGTACGAGAATCGCGTCGGGTTGCTCGCCGGGCTGTTCCTGGAGGGGGAGATTGTCTTCTCGGACGAGGAGTTTATCCGCGTGCCGACGGAGGCGGTGGTCCCGGAGATGTCCGGCAAGCGCGTGTGGGTGGTCAGGAACGGCCGGGCCGCCAGCGTGCCGATAGAGATCGAGAGCCGTGACAACCGTGACGTGGAGGTGATCGCCGGGATACAAGTCGGTGACACCGTGTTGACGAGCGGGCTGATGCAATTGCGCGAGGGCGCGGCGGTGAACGCGCGGGTATTGTAATAACTGAGTCTCATGAGCATTTCTTCCACGAGTATTAAACGGCCCGTCCTGGCGACGGTGCTGAACCTGGTGCTGGTCATCCTCGGCGTGATCGGCTTCACGTATCTCGGTATCCGGGATTACCCGAGCGTTGACCCGCCGATCATTACCGTGTCGGCGAGTTACGTTGGCGCGAATGCCGACGTGATCGAGACGCAGGTCACCGAGCCGCTCGAGGCGGCGTTGAACGGTATCCCCGGCATCCGGTCGTTGAGCAGCGCGAGCCGCGACGGGTCGAGCCGCATCACCGTGGAGTTCCACCTCGAGGTGGATCTCGAGACGGCGGCAAACGACGTGCGGGATAAAGTGTCGGGTGTCCAGCGACGCTTGCCGCGGGACATGGACCCGCCGACGGTGTCGAAGGCCGACGCGGATTCGCAGCCGATATTCGGTATCTCGCTGCGGAGCGACGCGCGCGATTTGATCGAGCTGAGCCGCTACGCGGAGAATTATTACAAGGAGCGCTTGCAGACGATCTCCGGCGTGAGTAACGTGGATATCTGGGGGGAGAAGCGTTACTCGGTGCGCCTGAGGATGGATCCCGCGCGACTGGCCGCGCACGGGCTGACGCCGATGGACGTGCAGGCGGCCGTGGGACGGGAGAATATCGAGCTGCCGTCGGGACGTATCGAGGGGGATAATACCGAGTTGACGATCCGCACGCTGGGACGGTTGATGTCTATCGAGGATTTTAATAACATGGTGGTGTCGCGGAAGGGTAACCGCGTGACGCGCTTCCGCGACGTTGGGACGGCGGAGGTGGACGCGGAGAACACGCGGAATATCTCGAAGCGAAACGGCGTGCCGATGGTGAATTGCGTGCTGATCCCGCAGCCGGGCGCGAATTATATTAGTATCGTCGACAAGGCGTACGCCGTGATGAAGGATCTCGAGAAGGATCTCCCGGAGGATATCGACGCGAGCATCTCGTTCGACAACACGACGTTCATCCGGGACTCGATCACGGAGGTCGAGCACACGATCCTCGAGGCGTTCATCATGGTCGTGCTGATCATCTTTGCCTTCCTGCGTAGCTGGCGGACGACGCTGATCCCGGTGTTGACGATCCCCGTGTCGCTGGTGGCCTCGTTCTTCGTGATGTACGTGGCGGGATTCTCTATTAATATCCTGACGCTGCTGGCGCTGGTGCTGGCGATCGGCCTGGTGGTGGACGACGCGATCGTGATGATGGAGAATATCTACGCGAAGGTCGAGGAGGGAATGTCGCCGCTGCAGGCGGGATTCAAGGGGGCTAACGAGATCTTCTTCGCGATCGTGGCGACGACGATCGTGCTGGTGGCCGTGTTTATCCCGATCGTCTTCCTGGAGGGGACGACGGGACGGCTGTTCAGGGAGTTTAGTCTCGTGATCGCGGGCGCCGTGGCGGTGTCGGCGTTCGTGGCGCTGACGTTCACGCCGATGATATCGACGAGGCTCGTGAGCCGGGCGAGCAGCCAGGGATGGTTGTACCGGAAGACGGAACCGTTCTTCTCGGGAATGAACGATTTCTACCGCCGGTGGCTGGATCGCTTCCTGAGGCGGCGTTACTGGGGCGTCGTCATCATCGCGGTGACGGGCGCGCTGATCGGCTACCTGTGGCAGGCGCTGCCCGCCGAGATGGCGCCGGTGGAGGATCGCTCCAGCGTGCGCGTGAACTCGACCGCGCCCGAGGGTACGACGTTCGAGTATATCGACAGGTACGCCGACGAGCTGACGACGTTCGTGGAGGAGACCGTGCCGGAACAGGAGCGGATCGTGAGCTTCGTCGGGGGCGGGGGAACGAATCGCTCGAACCTGAACGTGTGGCTGAAAAAGCCGGACGAACGGGAACGGACGCAGCAGGAGATCGCCGACGAGCTGGCCGTGCACGTGAGGCAGTTCACGGGCGCGAGGACGATCGTCTCGCAACAACAGACGTTCGGCGGCGGGCGCGGCGGGTTGCCGGTGTCGTACGTGATACAGGCGAAGAATCTCGACGCGCTCAAGGAGGTGCTGCCCCGGTTCATGGAGGAGGTGGGGCAAAGCGCGCTCTTCTCCGCGTCGGACGTCGACCTGAAGTTTACCAAGCCGGAGTTGACGATCAAGATCGACCGGCACAAGGCGGGCGTGATGGGGGTCTCCGTGCAGGATATCGCCCAGACGCTGCAACTCACGATGAGCGAGCAGCGCGTCGGGTATTACATCATGAACGGGAAGCAGTACCAGATACTCAGCCAGCTCGACCGGGCGAACAGGAACAAGCCGGACGACCTGAGGCGTATCTACGTCCGCAATAGCGAGGGACAGTTGATCCATCTCGATAATCTCATCATGATGGAGGAAAGCTCGATGCCGCCGCAACTCTTCCGCTACGACCGGTTCGTCTCGGCCACCGTCTCGGCGGGACTGGCGCGGCGGGTGACGATCTCCCAGGGACTGGAGGAGATGGACAGGATCGCGGAACGGGTGCTGAACGATGATTTCAAGACGACGCTCTCCGGTAGTTCGAAAGATTTCGTCGAAAGCTCTTCGAGCCTGATGTTCGCCTTCATGCTGGCGCTGGTGTTTATATACCTCGTCCTGGCGGCGCAGTTCGAGAGCTTCCGCGACCCGCTGATCATCATGTTCACCGTGCCCCTGGCACTGGGCGGGGCGCTGGTCGCCTTGTGGTATTTCCAGCAGACCATGAATATCTTTAGCCAGATCGGGATCATCATGCTCATCGGCCTCGTCTCCAAGAACGGGATACTCATCGTGGAGTTTGCCAACCAGCGCAAGCGGGCCGGGCTATCCATGCAGGAGGCCGTCCGGGAGGCATCCGTGGCCCGGCTGCGCCCCATCCTGATGACGAGCTTCGCCACCGTCCTGGGTATCCTGCCGATGGCTACCGCGTCGGGGGCGGGAGCGGAAAGCCGCATCGCTATGGGAATCGCTGTCGTCGGGGGAATGATCTTCTCTACGCTGCTGACGCTGTTCGTGATCCCGGCGATGTACACCTACCTGTCGACGAGAGAAGTCAAGACGATCGAGGAAATAAATGAAGCAAGCTAAAACATGAACGGAAGCATGACAAAAGGAATATTACTCGCGATAACGCTGGCCCTCCCGCGCCTCGCGACGGCACAGGAACACGGGTTGTCCGAATGTATCGAGCAAGCCATCGAGTCGAATTTCTCCATCAAGATCAAGCGCAACTCGGCCAGGATGGCAGCGAACGATGCCCGCGTTAACCCCCTGCTGCCCTCCATCGAGGCGTCGGCCAGGCAGAACCAGGCCATCAACAACACTATGAACCGGGCTAGCGGGGGCGCGGAAACCAGCGCTACCGGGGCACGGACGAATACCGCTACCGCGTCCGTCGCCCTCAACTGGAGAATCTTTGACGGGCTTGACATGTTTATCGCCCGCGACCGTCTCGGGGTGCTGGAGACAATGGGCGAACTGGCCTTGCAACAAGGCATCGAGTCGCTCGTCGTCGAGGTCTGCTCCTTGTATTATAACGTCGTCGTCCAGCAATACCGCCTGGCGGCAACGAAACATACCCTCGAGTTGTCCCACGAACGCTACGAGGACGCGCAGTTCCGCTACGGGATCGGGAAAATATCGGGACTCGAGGCCAAGCAAGCTATCGTCGACCTCCACGCCGATAGCTCCGCGTACACGCGGCAGCAAGAGCAATTGAAAAACGCTTACATCACCCTCGACAAGGTTATGAATATCGACCTGCAGCGCGATGCCTACGTCAACGATACCATCACGATGGGAGCACCCTTGCATCCAGGCGAGTTAGAAAAGAATACCATCGAGAATAACAAGCTCCTCGTGATCGCCCGTGGGGAACGGCGCGTCTCCGATCTCGACTACAAGCGTGCCCGCGCCGCCCTCTTCCCGACGGTCGACTTTACCTCCGGGTATAACTACAGCCGGACGTCTACCCCCGCCTCGACCACCACCCTCGCCCGCGCGAACGGCTTCTACTGGGGATTCTACGTGAACGTGCCGCTGTTTAACCGGATGCAAAACAGGATGCGCGCGCGAAACGCGCACCTCGAGGCCGAGAACAAGGAGTGGACGTACAGGGAAATCGAGAAAGAACTCCTCGGCGACCTCGCCCTCCTCTACAATGCTTACGAGAGCAACCTGCTCATGCTAAATTTTGAACAGGAAGGGGCCACCATCGCCGAGAATAATCTCAACGAGGCACTGGCCATGTTCAAGCTCGGGGCGTTATCGGGGATTGACTTCCGGCAGTTCCAGCAGAGTTACATCAATGCCGTCGATCGCAAGTTCTCGGCCATGTACCAGGCGAAGATGTCCGAACTCTCCTTGCTGCTCGTCAGTGGGCAAGTGCAAAACCTCCTCGTCACCACCAACGACTAAAACAGTATCACCCATGAAACATAACTGGAAACCGGGAACCATGATCTACCCGCTGCCGGCCGTGCTCGTGAGCTGCGGCGCCACGCCCGACGAGTACACCCTGTTGACTATCGCGTGGGTAGGTACTCTATGCTCGGACCCGCCGACGTGTTACATCTCCGTCCGGCCGGAACGACATTCTTACGCGATCCTCGAAAGAACTCGCGAGTTTGTCATCAATCTCACCACCGTCGAACTTGCCCGCGCTACCGACTGGTGTGGTGTCCGGTCGGGAAGAGACCACGACAAGTTCAAGGAGATGAATCTCACCCCCGTGAAGGCCGCGATGGTTAACGCGCCTCTCGTCGAGGAATCGCCCCTCTGCATCGAGTGCTGCGTGCGAGAGATACTTGCTCTTGGATCGCACGATGCCTTCATCGCGGATGTCCTCAACGTCCAGGCCGATGACAAGTATCTCGATCCCATCACCGGGAAGTTTGACCTGTCCGCCGCTTTCCCGCTGGTCTACGCCCACGGGGAATACTTCTCGCTGGGCGAGCGGATCGGGAAATTCGGCTGGTCGGTAGAGAAAAAGAAGTAACGTCTCGCCACCCGTCGACCGGGAAAAAACACGTGGGAAAAGAAAACGCGGGAACATGTTTTATTCCAACAACCGTCGCGACGGCAAGATGCACCACAAATAACAAGTACAGCCCCCCTTCGTCGGAGAAATAACGGTTAAGACTCCTTGGAAATGCCTTGTAGCGTGGGATTCGCCTTGGCGAACAGTTTGTTCGTTACGTGTTATCCGTGAATTATCACTACATTTGCCCGTGATATTCACAAGGACATGGAAGAAAAAGATATTTGGAAGAACGTTAACGAACTGTTCGTGCGGGCAGCGGATAATATCAATATCTTGGAAGAAGAGATTGATATTAACGTGCAGCGACAGTACATGGCTTTTGCAAAAAAACTGGCCGCGAACGAGGAAGAGTGCAAGAAACTATTACGGGAAGCAAAAGAAAACATACGAAGTCTGTTCAGCGACGTGATGAGTGATAAAGAAAAAAAGAAATTACTGGTACTCCTCGCCATGATCGATGACGTGGCGATTTATCGCGCCATCGAGATCTTTGCCAAGCAGAAAGGACGCTTGAAAAAATGGGCCACGGTAGCGCTCCAACAGTCCCGTATGTTAATACAATCCACGCTCATGGGCGAAGCATCTTTATTCGTTTCCACGGGCCTGGGAGGGCATGGGGCGAACTTGCGTTATTGCTGCGTTCTCGTTGTTAACAACGAGGTGGCGTTACAGCCGTACCAGCGAGACATCATCCAGAAAGAATCAGAACTGGCCATTACGCGGCAGGGAGGATGCATCGAACGGTGCGAGTTTCACGACCGGTACGTGATGCTGACATTACTCCTGCCCATCCTCATCAACCTGAAAGCGATATTTAAAGACATCATCGAGGAGTGTAACACCTACGGGAATTTCCTAAACGAGCGCATGATCCTCACGAACGTGAAAAAAATCTCAACCAGGGATATCGAAACCTTTATAGAAAACGAGCAGTCGAGAAAGCTGAACGAGAGCAAAAACGAGTGACCCGCGCGAAACAGTTCCGGGTCCTCCCGTGACCCAGCGAGTACTCCCGCGGCAACTTAGAATGAATATAAAAATCCCGTCCCTGACGGAAACATACCAGAAAACAGATACATTTGTCTCGCATTCGAATTAAAACAAAGAACACTATCATGAATAGTTTTATCACTTCATCCATCGGGAAAAAGGCCATCATGGGCGTATCGGGCTTTTTTCTCGTGTCTTTCTTGTGCGTACACCTGACGGCGAACCTGATGATCGTCGCGGACAGTAGCGGGGAGACCTTCAACGAGGTGTGTCACTTCATGGCCACGAACCCGATCGTCCGGGTCATCGAGCCGGTACTGGCGCTGGGATTCCTCCTGCACATAGCATTGGCCTCGTGGCTCACGCTGCAAAACAGAGCGGCGCGCCCCGTCAAGTACGCCCGAAGTAACCAATCAGGAAACGCCTCGTGGGCCTCGAGAAACATGTATATCCTGGGAGCGTTAATCCTCGTCTTCCTGCTATTACACTTGTGGAACTTTTGGTGGAAGATTAAATTCGCCGGCGACCCGCTCCTCGCGCAAACCGAGGTAGACGGTACCCTCATGGAAAACACGTATGCGCTCGTCTCCGGGCTATTCAAAACAAGCGTCGCCTACTGCGTTCTCTACATCCTCGGCGGCATTCTCCTTGGCCTGCATCTCACGCACGGCTTCGGGGCGGCCTTCCAGTCCGTCGGGCTAAGCAACCGCGTATGGCGGAAACGCTGGGCCGTACTGGGCGTGTTATTCGCCGTGGTCATCGCCGCGGGGTTCTCCATCATCCCTGTCTACTTCCTGCTGGGACTGGGATGAACACGATACGATAACTTGTAAATCACTTGACTGATGAATAAACTAAACGCAAAAATACCAGAAGGGCCGCTCGCTGAAAAGTGGGCAAACCACAAGGCGCACATTGGTGTAGTTAGCCCGGCCAACAAGAGAAAACTAGACATCATCGTCGTGGGCACCGGCCTGGCCGGGGGATCGGCCGCGGCCAGCCTGGCAGAACTCGGGTACAACGTACTCTCGTTCTGTTACCAGGATTCGCCGCGGCGAGCGCACTCGATCGCCGCGCAAGGAGGCATCAACGCGGCCAAAAATTACCAGAACGATAACGACTCCATCTACCGCCTCTTCTACGAGACCATCAAGGGAGGAGACTACCGTGCCCGCGAGGCCAACGTTTACCGTTTAGCCGAGGTTAGCGGGGCAATCATTGACCAGTGCGTTGCACAGGGCGTGCCTTTTGCCCGCGACTACGGTGGATTACTCGACAACAGATCCTTTGGTGGCGCTCTCGTGAGCCGCACGTTCTACGCCCGCGGGCAAACCGGGCAACAACTGTTGCTGGGGTGTTACGGGGCGCTCAACCGGCAAGTGAAGAACGGGAACGTGAAAGTATACAGCCGGCACGAGGTGCTCGACATCGTCATCATCGACGGGAAAGCCCGGGGCGTGATTGCGCGCGACCTGGTCACCGGGAAGATCGAACGCTTCGGGGCACACGCCGTCGTGCTCGCGACAGGCGGCTACGGCAACGTCTTCTTCCTCTCCACTAACGCTATGGGATGCAACGTCAGTGCCGCGTGGCAAGCCTACAAGCGAGGCGCTTTCTTCGGAAACCCGTGCTTCGTGCAGATACACCCCACCTGTATCCCCGTCCACGGCGACCAGCAGAGCAAGCTCACCCTCATGTCCGAATCCTTGCGCAACGACGGGCGCGTCTGGGTGCCGAAAAAGAAAGAAGACGCGGAAAAGTTACAAGCCGGGACAATCACTCCAAACGACATCCCGGACGAGGAGCGCGACTTCTACCTCGAACGCCGCTACCCCGCGTTCGGTAACCTCGTGCCCCGCGACGTGGCATCGCGTGCCGCGAAAGAACGATGCGACGCCGGCTTCGGGGTCAATAACACGGGGAAGGCCGTCTTTCTCGACTTCAAGTATGCCATCCGGCGGCTCGGCGAGGAGACCATCCGCAAGCGATACGGAAACCTCTTCCAGATGTACGAGAAAATCACGGACGTCAACCCGTACCGCGAGCCGATGATGATCTACCCCGCCATACACTATTCTATGGGCGGGCTTTGGGTGGACTACAACCTCATGACCACCGTCCCCGGCCTCTACGCCATCGGCGAGTGTAACTTTTCGGATCACGGCGCCAACCGCCTCGGTGCATCGGCCCTGATGCAGGGACTGGCCGACGGCTACTTCATCCTCCCCTACACCATTGGCGATTACCTCGCCAAGGAAATACAGACCCCGAAAATCGACACGGCATCCCCCGAATTCGACAAAGCCGAGCAACAAGTCAACGATCGTCTCCGCGCCCTCCATGACATCAAGGGAACGAAATCCCCCGATCACTTCCACAAACTCCTGGGGCACGTCATGTGGGACCATGTCGGCATGGCTCGCGACGCGGAAAGCCTCGAGCAAGCCCTCCGTTTGATCCGGGAACTCAAGCAAGAATTCTACCGCGACCTCCGCGTCACCGGCGACTTCTCCGCCATGAACAACGAGCTGGAAAAAGCCGGACGCGTGGCGGACTTCTTCGAACTGGCGGAATTAATGACGCGTGATGCCCTCGAGCGCGCGGAATCGTGCGGGGGCCACTTCCGTCTCGAATCCGTCACCGAAGAGGGCGAGGCCAAGCGCGACGACGAACGCTACCGTCACGTCTCCGCGTGGGAATACAAGGGAGACAACGTCGCTCCCGAACTACACCGGGAGCCGCTCGCGTACGAAAACATACAGATCGCGCAACGATCCTACAAGTAACACGTAATCATAGAAAACATGTCTGACAAAATACTGAAAGAACTCACCTTGAAAATCTGGCGACAAAAAGACGCCAAGGCAAAAGGAGGCTTCGAGACATACAAAATACGCGACATATCGGGGGGAACATCCTTCCTCGAAATGCTCGACATCCTCAACGAGCAACTCGTCGGCGAGAACAAAGAACCCGTCGCCTTCGACCACGACTGCCGGGAGGGAATCTGCGGAATGTGCAGCCTCTTCATCAACGGGCGCGCCCACGGGCCGGACGACGAGGTCACCACCTGCCAGCTCCACCTGCGTCGCTTCAAGGATGGCGAGACCATCACCATCGAGCCGTGGCGATCGGGAGCGTTTCCCGTCATCAAAGACCTCATCGTCGACCGTAAAGCCTTCGAAAAGATACAACAAGCCGGCGGATACGTCTCCGTCACCACCGGCGGTGTCCCCGACGGGAACGCCATACCCGTCCCCAGCGAAAAAGCCGAGGAAGCTATGGATGCCGCTGCCTGCATCGGCTGCGGGGCCTGCGTGGCCACCTGCAAAAACTCATCGGCCATGCTATTCGTCGCGGCAAAAGTGTCGCAACTCGCGCTCCTGCCGCAAGGAAAAATCGAGGCCGCGCGAAGAGCAAAAGCTATGGTCGCGAAAATGGACGAACTGGGATTCGGCAACTGCACGAACACCGGCGCCTGCGAATCCGAGTGCCCAAAGAAAATATCCATCGAGCACATCGCCCGCCTCAACAGGGAATACCTCAAGGCCAAACTGCAAGAATAACACGTGTTATAATAATTTTGGAAAATCGCCCCCGGCAAGGACTCGTCCCTGCCGGGATTTTTATTCAACCCCTCCCGCTGCTAAAAAACACGCGCGCCCGTTCACCAGGGACAAACAAACTCCCTCGACACCCGGAAAACGGGATACCCGCGACCGCGGGCCGGCGAACAACAACCACGGAAAACGCGTCGTCCCGTGCCCTTCCCAGCCGTCCCCCCTCCTTGCATACAAGGCTCACGGGAGAAAAGCGCCGCGGATAGCGTCGCGGATAGCGTCAAAGGAATCATCCGCCGGGTAGATACAAGTAAAAACCTTCCCGACATCGTCGAGATAATGAGCGTCGGAAGAGCGAATGACGGGATAACCGGACAGGAGGGGATTCATCGCGAAAAAAAGCGCGGGATCCGCGCGGGCGCTCAACTCGATGGCGTCGCAGTCGAGCGCGGGAGGGATAAAACCGAGTTGAGAGAGCACGCTATCGCGCGACTTGTCGACGTGCGCCGGGACAAAAATACCGTCCAGCTCGTGCACCAGCCGCTCCACCTCGTCGATTCCGGCGTCGATAGCCGAGAGCAGCAGCCGTTTCTCCTCGTCCAGCACCCGTTCGTCAGCGTCGACGATCACCTGGTAACCGAAACGCGCGGGATCATTCGGGATCGCGGGCAAACGCTCGTCGAGAAAACGCTGGAAAGCGTCGACGCGCGCCTCGCCGGGAAAAAAGGCGAGGCAATGTATCTCCTCCCGCGTCGTGACCTCCACGCCGGGGAGCAGCAGCAGCCCTCCCTCGCGCGCCGCCTGTCGCATGACGGCGAGTTGTCGCGTCGAGTTATGATCCGTGATCCCGATCATGTCGATCCCCCTCGCCCTGGCCGCGGCGATGATCGGGCGGGGACTCATGTCGAGATCCCCGCACGGCGAGAGCACGGTGTGCACGTGCAGGTCAACCTTCACCGGGCGTCGTCGCGGCGTTCAACAGGCCGTGCAGGATACCGCTGGCCTCGAAAGCATCGAGGGGCGTCGAAAAAACGGGAATCCCCTCCTGATCGCTGGCGCTGGCCGTCTCCTCGTCGGGTCGTCTTCCCCTGACGAGTATCACGGCGGCAATCTCCTTGAGAGACGCGATAGCAATAACATTCCTGTGCGCCTGGATCGTAATCCAGACTTGTCCCTCCCGCGCGTGCCCCATGACATCGCTGAGGAGATCGGAGGTATATCCCCCGGAAACCTCCCTGTCGAGGCCCTGTTGCCCGGAGCACGCGACGAGCGCGAGCGGTTGAATCATCTCGTGTACTTTCATGATTATCGTGTATTACTGTTAAACCTGTTCCTTCCCCACGTGTTCTCGGCGATCTCGATCGCCTCGTCGGGCGTCACGAGCTTCTCCTGCAGGAGGATCTTCTGGATAAACGTGCACTGGCTGAGTTTCGCCTTCCCCTGCACGACATCCCGCGCGAGTGCCCGGCACGACGGCGCCCCGCACGCCCCGCAGTCCACGCGCGGGAGAATCTCCATGATCCTGTGAATCTTTTTCATCTTCTCCATAGCCACGGCCGTGTCCTCGTCGAGCTTCTCGATCGAGCGCGGCGTGATCTTCACGGGCAAGTGCGCCTGTTCCTTCAGGAAATCGGCGTGGCGCGAGATCTCGTCCTTCTCCCGCGCCTGCCCGGCGCTGGCCTTGACGCGCGACCTCAGGCGCTCGATCACCAGGAAACGGTTGTTCGCCGAGAGCGCCCCGCCGGCGCACGAGTGATCGCAGGCGCGCAACTCGACGAAGTCGATTCCCGTGATCTCGTCGTTCTCGAGCTTCTCGAGGATATCGATCACGTTGTGGATCTCGTCGATGGCGAGGCATCTCCCCTCGAAGCTCGACGCCTCACCCTCCGAGAGTGTCCACGCGATCGCCGCCGGGGAGAGATACCCGCGGGCGGGCGACGAGGCGACGCCCTGTTTGTCGCGCCGCGTCATCCCCATCTTGATCTTGTTGTAAATAAAGTCCATGTTGATCACCCCGTCCACGGGCGAGACCTCCTCGCCGACGGGCGACTTGATCGCGGCGATCTTGGCGGCGCAGGGGGTGACATAAAAGATACCGGTATCCTCCCTCGGCACGCCCTCTTCCTCCAGCTGCCTGCGGACGTGGATCGCCGAGAGGTCGAGCGCCTGCTTGAGCGGGATCACGTGGTCGATCATCGAGGGAAAACGCACCTGAATCAGCCGGACGACGGCCGGGCAAAACGCCGAGATGAAGGGGCGAAGGTGGCGGTGCGTCGCCATGTACTCCCGCATGGCGTCGGCGAGGATATCAACGGATTGATCCGTCTCGACGACCCGCGTGAACCCCATCGCGAGCAGCTCGGCGAAGATCTGTTCCTCGCTCACCTCCCCGGCGAACTGGCCGAGGACGACGCTCGGCAACAGGACGACGCGGTGCGCGAAGTGGAAGATCCGGTTAAAATCGTCCTGCTCGACGAAAATGGCCCTCTGCGGGCAAGTTTTCAGGCACATGCCGCAGTCGACGCACGCCGCCGCGTCGATCGTCGCCAGCCCGCCGCGCACGCGTATAGCCCCCGTCGGGCAAGCGATCATGCAGTGCGTGCAGCCGGTACATGCCTCCGGCGAAACCTTCAACGCGTGATAGAACTCTTCCATGACGCCCGTCGGTTAACCGGTGAAGAACGTGGTCATCTTCACGGTAGTCCCCGCGTTGACGACGGATTCAATATCGAGGCGATCGCAATTCTTCTTGATATTCGGCAGCCCCATGCCCGCCCCGAAGCCCATCTCCCTGACCCTGGGCGACGCGGTAGAATATCCCTCCTGCATGGCGAGGGCGATGTCCGGGATGCCGGGGCCCTTGTCGGAGATCGTCGCCTCGATGACGCCCGGCCCGAGCGCCACCTTCATCTCCCCCTCCCGCGCGTGGGCGACGACGTTGACCTCCGCCTCGTAGAGCGCGACGACGACACGCTTGACGACCCGCGGGTCGACGTTCAATTGCTTCAGGATCTTCTTGATCTCGCTGGACGCGGAGCCTGCTCGCGAGAAGTCCCCGCCCTCGATGTGGTAATGAAATTCCATGCGCTGTCAAAAAACGGGTTGCAGCCCGGCGGCGTACAACTCGCCGCAGGCCTTGAACATGCTTTGCCCGCAACGGAGCAACGTGACGCCGCTTTCCCTCGCCAGCGCGATCATTTCGGGGGACACCGTTTTGTCCCTCACGAAGAGGATCGCCGCGATGTCGGCCATTTCCGCTGTCCGGATCACCTGCGGGTGGGCCAGCCCGGTGATCAGGATAATCTCGTCCGAGTCGATTCTCAGGACATCGCTCATCAAATCCGCGGCGAAGGCGCGCTTCATGTCCTTGTCCGGCTGGTGTTGCTCGAGGATCACCTCCGCGTCGAGGTGCTTGATAATCTCTTGTAGAGTCATGGTTTTCGTGTTTTCTCGTGATCGCGCCAAGGTAATGAAAAATACGAGATTCAAGAAATTCCCGACCGCGACGCGTGCCGCGACTATCTCCTGTCATCCACTCCCCGTCGCGTAATCGCCTCCTCCTCCCGGTAGTTATCCTTCCCGTGTTCACTTTTTGTATTCAAAGAATAACTTTTCTACTCCCCGGAACGACTTTTAGTATTAGACAATTAGCTTTTTGAGTTAGACAAATAGCTTTATGAGTTAGACGAATGGCTTTTTGAGTTAGACAAGTGACTTTTGGTATTAAGCAACCCATTTTTTTAACTCCCAAAATAATTTCGGGAGCTCCCAATTTTATTTTGGGAGCTCCCAAAATCATTTTGGGAGCTCCCAA
>JAIRKS010000192.1 GCA_031259905.1 Odoribacteraceae bacterium | reverse complement strand
GGCGCGAAACCGCGAACGGCGCGCGATCTCTCCCGTTGCGCGGAAACAATATCGAGAATCGCGCGCGATCTGCCCCGTTGCGCGGGCGCGATATCGCGAACGGTGCACGATCTGTCCCGTTGCGCGGAGACAATATCGCGAACGGCGCGCGATCTCCCCCGTTGCGCGGACGCAATATCGAGAACGGCGCGCGATCTCCCCTATTGCGCGGAGATGTCGCTCGAAACGTCCGTTTCACTCCATTGTCGCGGCGCGATGGCGACGAAACGCTCGCGCGGTGCGTTGTTCCGGCGCGATGACGATGCAACGCCCGCACGGTGCATTGTCGCGGCGCGACGGCAACGAAACGCGCGCGCGGCACGTTGTCGCGGCGCGAACAGCCTATTCTACATCCAAATTATATTATTAATCCCTTAAAACTAACTATTATGTATGTAACAGCTATTTTCATCATCATCCAGTACCGGAGATTGCGTCACGAAACGTTCGTGCAGTTTCTAACGGAATTCATCGCGCTCGTCGAGAAGCACGGCGCGGGGGCCATCGGCTTCAAGGCGGCCTACGACGAGCTGAAGGCCAAGTACGACGTGATGCTCGCCGCTCTCGACGCGCTGTTCAAGAGCGGCATCACCGCCAAGTTGAAGGAACAGGATCGCTTCCGCGATAGCTTCGTCTTCGGGTTGACGACGCTCGCGCGTTCGTTCCTGCGCCATTCCGACGCCGCCAAGCGCGACGCCGCCACGCAGCTGATGATCGCGTTCGACCATTACAAGCAGCTTGCCCGGAAGCGGTACGAGGACGAGAGCGCGGCGCTGAACGACCTGATCCGCGAGTTGACGTCCGCGAAGTTCGCGCCGCACGTCGCGACGCTGGGCCTTGGCGCGCTGGTGACGTTGCTCGCGGAGGCCAACGCGATGTTTTTCTCCCTGGTGCAGGAGCGCCACGAGGAGGAGATGCAGCGTCCTACCGTCCCGATGAAGGAGGCGCGCGCGGCTGCCGAGGAGGCTCTCCGCGCGGTGCTGGCCCGCGCCGAGGCTTCCGCGACGTTGCTGGGGCTCGACAGTAACCCGGATCTTGCCGCGTTCGTGACGGAGTATAATTTGATCGCCACGCATTATAAGCAGATCCTGGCCGTGGAGCAGGGCCGACGTAAGGCCGCCGCCGGCAAGGATGAGAACGATGACGACGAGTGGGACGAGGAGGTGGAGATCGACGAGGAGGTGTCTCCCGACGACGAGGAGCAGCAACAGTAGAAAGAGTTTTTTGTATCTCACACCGCGCGCGCTCCACGCGCGGTTCACCGGGGAGCAGTACCGCGAGGAAACCTCCCCGGTTTTTTCATCCCCTCCCCCCCACCCTGACCAGGCAGGGGGAAAATGTTTTCCCCCTGCACCCCCTCCAGCCCGTAGCACGGGCAGGCATTAAGCTGGCCGGGCGTGACGGGGGAAACTTGAAGTACGGGCGATGTAGTGTTTCGCGGGGTGGTGGCAGGCAAGGGGGGCATTTGCACCAGCCGTAAATGCCCCCCTTGCCTGTCACCGCCCCGCGAAACACTTGATTTCCGCTCATCACGTCCCCCCGTCACGTCCGGCCAGTTTTTTGCCCGCCCATGCTAATGGGCTGGAGGGGGTGCAGGGGGGAACCACTTTCCCCCTGCCTGGTTAGGTGGAGGGGTGGATTGTCATTGTTTCGTAACTATTGTGACACATTCTCGTAACGGGCCGGGTTTACCTTCGCGTTAAAAGAAACACAACGTGAAAACAAGCATGAAATGGTCAAGACGGTTCGTGGAGCGTATCATCGAGGGACTCTTCACCCTGAGCGGTGGCGTGACGAGCCTAATCATCCTTCTCGTCGTCCTATTCCTCTTCCGGGAAGGCGCGGGACTATTCACCAGCCCCTCGCTGGAAAAAGGATACACGCTCTGCGTGCACGCGTCGAACCTGACGGGAGAGATCGACGCACGGGAAGTAAAACGGATCTTCGACGGGGAGATCACGCGCTGGGAGGAGGTCGGTGCGGGAGAGATGACGGGAGAGATCGACGTGTTCCACGCCAGCGAACTGCCGAGAGTAGAAGACGAGGCGGTGATGCCGCGGGTGCTGGAAGAGATCGTGGGGGGCCGTCGCGGCATCATCGCGTTCCTCCCGGACGAGTTCCTGCCCGCGGGCGAGAGCGTCGTGAAGCGGCTGGCGGCGGGTCGGGTGACGCCGGGCGACTTCTTCGCGGGCGACGAGTGGCAGCCGACGGTATCGCCGGCGCCGCGGCTGGGAGTGCTTCCGCTGGTGACGGGCACGTTACTGGTGAGCTTCTTCGCGATCATCCTGGCGCTCGTCCCGGGACTGGGCGTGGCCATCTACCTGGCGGAGCTCGCCGGGTCGCGGGCGCGCGGGTGGTTGAAGCCGGCAATCGAGCTGCTGGCAGGGATACCGTCGGTGGTATACGGGTTCTTCGGTCTGGTGGTGCTGGTTCCCTTCATCCAGGAGGTGTTCGACCTTCCGGTTGGGGAGAGCGCGCTGGCGGGTAGCGTGGTGCTGGCGATCATGGCGCTGCCGACGATCATCACGATCGCCGAGGACGCGATCCGCGGGGTGCCGCGGGCGTTGCGTGAGGCGAGCCTGGCGCTGGGGGCTACGCGTTGGCAGACGATCTACCGGGTGGTGATCCCGCGGGCCTCGTCGGGGATCACGGCGGCGGCGGTGCTGGGTATCGGGCGGGCCGTCGGGGAGACGATGGCCGTGCTGATGGTGACGGGGAACGCCGCGGTGATGCCTCGGTCGCTGTTCGAGCCGGTGCGGACGATTCCCGCGACGATCGCCGCGGAGCTGGGGGAGGCGCCGTCGGGGGGGACGCATTACCGGGCGCTCTTCCTGCTGGGGTGTATCCTCTTCGCGATCACGATGGTCATTAACCTCTCGGCGGAGTTTATCGCGACGCGCGGGCAGGGGAAAGGAGAGGGGGCGTGAACAAGAAGCTGAAACAGTCGATCGCCTTCGCGACGTTCCGCCTGCTGGGTTTCCTCGTGGTGGGGGTGTTGTTCTACATCCTGGGTTTTATCGTCTACAACGGCGCCGGGGTGATCAGCTGGGAGTTCCTGACGGCGTCGCCGGAGGAGGGGATGAGCGCCGGCGGTATCTTCCCGGCGATCGTCGGGACGCTCTGCCTGGTCGCCGGTAGCGTCGCGATCGCCTTCCCGGTGGGGGTGATGTCGGGGATATACATCCACGAGTACCTCCGTAACAAGTGGGTGGCGCGGGTCATCCGCGTGATGACGAACAACCTGGGGGGTATCCCGTCGATCGTCTTCGGGCTGTTCGGGATGGCGCTGTTCGTGCAGGCCTTTGGCTTCGGGGACTCGATCCTGGCCGGCTCGTTCACGCTGGCGCTGCTGGCGCTGCCGCTGGTGATCCGGACGACGGAGGAGGCGCTGAAGGCGATCCCCGGCTCTTACCGCGCGGGGAGCTACGCGCTCGGCGCCGGGAAGCTGCAGACGATCTTCCGGGTGACGCTGCCCGTCGCCATGCCGAACATCCTGACGGGACTGATCCTCTCGGTCGGCAGGGTGTCCGGCGAGACGGCACCGATCCTCTTCACGGTGGCGGCTTATTTCCTGCCGCGCCTGCCGTCGGGGATCTTCGACCAGGTGATGGCGCTGCCCTACCACCTGTACGTTATCGCTACCAGCGGCACGGATATCGAGGCGTCGCGCCCGATGGCTTACGGGACGGCGCTCGTGCTGGTGGCGATCGTTCTCGTGATGAACTTGCTGGCGACCGCGACGCGGCTGCGCCTGGGAAAGAAAACAAAAATGGATTGAATCATGATAGAGACAAAACACGTTGATTTTTATTACTCCGGCTTCCACGCGCTGAAGGATATCAGCATGAGGATGGAGGCGCGGACGGTGACGGCGCTCATCGGCCCGTCGGGATGCGGGAAGAGCACGTTCCTGCGCCTCTTTAACCGGATGAATGACCTGATCGACGACACGCGCGTGTCGGGAGAGTGCCTGATCGACGGGGAGGACATCTACCACAAGTCGGTCGCCGTCGACGAGCTGCGCAAGCGCGTGGGGATGGTGTTCCAGAAGCCGAACCCCTTCCCGAAGTCGATCTTCGAGAACGTGGCGTACGGGTTGCGCGTCAACGACGTCCGCGACAAGTCGTTTATCGCCTGCCGCGTGGAGGCCTCCCTGCGCGCCGCCGCGCTCTGGGGGGAGGTGAAGGACAAGCTGCGCGAGTCGGCCTTCGCCCTCTCCGGCGGGCAGCAGCAACGCTTGTGTATCGCCCGCGCGCTGGCCGTCTCCCCGTCCGTGCTGCTGATGGACGAGCCTGCCTCGGCGCTCGACCCGATCTCCACGTCGAAGATCGAGGAGCTGATCGCCGACCTGAAGCGGGATTACACGATCGTGATCGTGACGCATAACATGCAGCAGGCCGCGCGCGTGAGCGATAAAACGGGCTTCTTCATGATGGGTGAGCTGGTGGAGTTCGGGGAGACGAGGATGATCTTCTCGGATCCCGTCAACGAACAAACGCGGAATTACGTCAATGGCAGGTTCGGGTAACCCGCCGGTCGACACGTCGCGCTCGCGTGAAATAGCTTACATTTGTACAAAAAAAGAAGAGATGATACCTCCCAAGATCCTTATCGTTGACGACGACGCCGTCATTTGTGAAATCCTCGAGTTTAACCTCACCAACGAGGGGTTCGATATTACTTGCGCTTATTCCGCCGAGGAGGCGCTCGATAAACTCACGCCGGCGTTCTCGCTGATCCTCCTGGACGTGATGATGGGAGGGATGTCGGGGTACAAGCTGACGGAGATCCTGAGGCGGAACAAGAACCAGGTGCCCGTGATCTTCCTCACGGCGAAGGACACGGAGAATGACATGCTCACGGGCTTCTCCGTGGGGGGCGACGATTATATCTCCAAGCCTTTTTCTATTAAAGAGGTCGTCGCCCGCGTGAAGGCCGTCCTGAAACGTTACGACCAGCCGCGCCCGCTCGCCACGCGCAAGTTGTTCTTCGGCGACGTCACCGTCGACCTCGAGCTGAAGGAGGTCATCGTCGGGAAGGAGCGCGTCCTGCTGACGAAGACCGAGTTCGAGCTGTTCGCGCTGCTCGCGGGAAGTCCCGAACGGATCTTCTCCCGCGGGGAGATCATCGACAGCGTCTGGAAGGAGACCCCCTTCATCACCGAACGCACGGTGGACGTCCACGTCACCCGCCTCCGCAAGAAACTGGGCGCGCGCGCCTCGCTTATCTCCAACCGGTCGGGATACGGCTACCGGTTTAATACCATCAATTTATGAAAGTCAGTTACGGGCAGCGACTCTTCATCTGCTTCCTCGCGATCTTCGCGTTGTTTACCCTCGGCGTCGCCTGGTTCGAGCGGGCCGGCGAGCGGGAGTACAAGACCAGGGCGCTGGAAGAACGCCTCGACGCGTACATCGGCACGGCGCGCGCGATCTCGAAACGTCCCGGCGTCAACCTCCCGCGGGCGCTCGACAGCCTGCTCTTCCTCTTCCCGCCGGAGCTTCGCCTCACGCTGGTCGACAGCGCGGGCGTCGTGATCTATGATAACACGATCCGCGAGACGGCATCGCTCGAGAATCACGCCACGCGCCCGGAGATCGTCGCCGCCCGGACGAGGGGCGTGGGCAGCGATACCCGCGTCTCTACCTCGAACGATCGCGAGTACCTCTACCGCGCGCGCCTCGCCGACGGGCAGTTCATCCGCGTGGCCCTCCCCAACGATATCCGCGTCCGCGATTTCCTCCAGCCAGGGAATCTCTTTCTCTATTACATCGCGCTCCTCTTTATCGTCGTGATGACGCTCGCGAATTACATCTCTCGCCGCTTCGGGAGGTCTATCCGCCAGCTACGCGATTTCACCAACGCCGTGGATCGCGAGGGGGAGATTCCCTTCGTCGCGCCAGTCTCCCGCGACGAGCTGGGGGAGATCGTCACCAAGATCGCCGAGAATTATCACCGCCTCAAGGAGAGCAAGAGGGCCATCGCGCTCGAACGAGAGAAGTTGCTCCAGCACGTCCACGGCCTCGAGGAGGGCGTCTGCTTCTTCTCCGCCGACGGGTCGGTGGAGTTCTACAACAGCCTCTTCATACAGTACCTGAACACGATTACCGACGAGGCCAACGGGGATCCCGCGCTGCTCTTCTCCGACAAGGCTTTCGAGCCGATCTCCTCTTTCCTCGCCTCCAGCGTGGATAGCGCAAACAGGGACGCTTATTTCGAGACGCGCGTCAACAAGCACGGGAAGAATTTCGCCCTCCGCGTGAATCTTTTCGACGATAAGAGTTTCGAGATTATCATTAACGATGTCACTAACCAGGAAAAAACGAGGCTCCTCAAGCAGGAAATGACCGGGAATATCACTCACGAGTTGCGTACTCCCGTCACCGCTATACGCGGTTGCCTGGAAACGGTGCTGAGCCGAGCGCTGGAGCCGGACAAGGAGCGCCATTTTATCCGTAGCGCCTATAACCAGGTGCTGGCCCTCTCCGAGTTGATTCAGGATATGAGCCTGATCACGAAGATCGAGGACGCCCCGCAGTCGTTCCAGCTCGAGCCGGTGAATATCCCCGATTTGCTGGCCGACTTGAGGAGCGATCTCGAGATCTCCCTCCGGGAGAAGAATATCCGCGTGACCTGGGAGATGCCCGGGGATACCCGCGTCAAGGGGAACAGGAACTTGATTTACTCGATTTTCCGCAATCTCACCGATAACGCCATCCGCTACGCCGGGAACGACGCCGTCGTGCGGGTCAATCTCTATCGCGAGGACAAGCGTTTTTATTATTTCTCTTACTCGGACACGGGCGTCGGTATTCCCGACGAGCGCCACCTGAATCGCCTCTTCGAGCGCTTCTACCGCATCAACGAGGGACGTACCCGCGACACCGGTGGCTCCGGCCTCGGCCTCTCCATCGTGAAGAATGCCGTCGCCTTCCACAAGGGGACGATTGTCGTGAAAAACAGGGCGGGCGGCGGGCTGGAGTTCCTCTTCGGCCTCCCGCGGGAATCTTAGAACAGGAAATGGTCGCTGATCGAGCGATGCTCCCGGATGTTTCGGATTGTCTCGGCGAACATCCCGGCCGTGGATATGACCTTGATCTTGGGGGACGGGCGCTTCTGCGGGATGGAGTCGGTGAAGAGCACCTCGGAGAGTTTCGATTTCTCGATCCTCTCGTAAGCGTTGCCGGAGAGCACGGCGTGAGAGGCCACGGCGCGCACGCTCGCGGCGCCTTTCTTGCGCAACAGGGTGGCGGCCTTGCATATTGTCCCCGCGGTATCGATCATGTCATCCACGATGATGATATTCTTTCCCCTCACGTTCCCGATCACCTTCATCTCGGCCACCTCGTTTTCCTTTTCGCGGGTCTTGTGGCAGATCACGAGGTCGGCATTGAGGTACTTTGACCACGAGCTGGCCCGCTTCGCCCCGCCGATGTCCGGCGACGCGATGGCGAGGTTCTCCATCCCCAGCTCCTTGATGTAAGGCACGAAGACCGACGAGCCGTAAAGATGATCGACGGGAATATCGAAGAAGCCCTGGATCTGGTCGGCGTGCAAGTCCATCGTGACGATCCGGTCGACGCCGGCGGCTTGCAGCATGTTGGCCACGAGCTTGGCGCCGATGGCGACGCGCGGCTTGTCCTTGCGGTCCTGTCGCGCGAACCCGAAGTACGGGATGACGGCGATCACCTTGTAGGCCGAGGCGCGTTTCGCCGCGTCGATCATCAGGAGCAGCTCCATCAGGTTGTCGGAAGGAGGAAACGTGGATTGCACGATAAACACGTATTCCCCGCGGACGGTCTCGTTGTAGCCGACGCCGAACTCGCCGTCGCTGAATCGCGTGTATATCCGTTTACCGGGTTCTATGCCGAGGGCCCGGGCCACGCGCGTGGCGATGTCCTCGCTGTTCTTACAGGCAAATACTTTTACATCAGGAATGGTTGACATGTTATGGATTTTAATAGTTCTGGTGATTTCTTGCCGCGAAAGTAGGAAAATAATTCGAGGCCGTAACAGGAATGTCTCCCGGAACGCACCGAGGGGTTATCGTTCCGCGTCGTCCAGCGCCGCGATCACGTCGTCCAGCAGTCGCGCGATCCTCGCCATGCCCTCGTAATTGACAAGCTCCTCCCGGTCGCCGGTGGTATGCCATTGCTTGAAGCGCTCTTGCCCGCCGGTACAGAAAAACAGCGTCGGGATGCCGCGGGTCATGAAATGCACCTGATCGCTCAACCCGCAATCTTTTTCCTGCAACGCGATGCCCGTTTGGCCGACCGCTTTCTCCAGGAAAGGCTGGAAGTCGCGGTGATAGCCGGCGTGGTACAGCGTGTCGTCCCGGAGGTCGCCCAGCATGTCGAGATTGATCATCACCGCGATCTTCTCCTTGTCGACGGGGAGGTTCTCCACGAAATACCTGGATCCTCGGATCCCCCTCTCCTCGCACCCGAAGGCCACGAAGACGAGGTCACACGCGGTCGTCACCCCCTTGTATCGTTCGGCCAGCTCCAGCAGCATGGCCACTCCCGACGCGTTATCGTTCGCTCCCGGGAAGCGCTCGCCCGTCACCTTGTCCCGTCCCAGGTGGTCGTGATGTGCCCCGATGATCATGACGCGGCCGGTTGTTCCCCGCTTGATCCCGGTGACGTTGGCCGTGGTCACCCGTTCCTCGTGCCTTTTCACGACCAGCTCCACGCGCTTTCCCGCGGGCGCGGCCGCCGGCAGGCATCCCGGGACGGTCAACAGGGAATCGTAACGGCGGGCGTGTCGCTCGTCAACGAAATACTTCAGGTTGCTCGCCAGGAGGGTGAGCGTCGTCACCGGGTAACTCCCGCCCCCGGGCGAGCGAAATTCCCGTTCGCTGATCGGGATGCCGGGGGAGTGGACGTGGATAATCGCCTTTGCCCCGGCCGCCACCAGGTCATCCATTCCCGCCCGCTTGCCGCGCCCGCCGAGGGAGGCGGGCAAGGGGCGAGAGTAGCGAATCACGGCCTTGCCCTCGACTACCGGCAAGATCTCCCCCACCCCGTCGCCGATGAATACACATTCCAGCGAGAGGGAGTCCTGTTCCCCGTGGCGGATGACCTGGAAATCCTCGTGATGAACGAATGCCGGGGCCTCCTCCCCGGGCAACGCCAGGCGCGCGTCGTACCAGTAGCGGGTGATCACCTCGAACGCCTGCTCGTGGGAGGCGTGCCCGGGGAGCGGCGACAGCCCGGCGCCCGCGAAGCGGGCCGCGATCCATTGCCGGGCGATGGAGTCTTCTTGCCCGCCCGGCGCTCTCCCACCGAGCGCTTCCGACGACAGGAAGAGGATGTCTTTCTTGAACGATCCCTGCGCGAATGACGCGACGGGAAGGATACAGCACGAGAGGATCAGGAGCAGGTGTTTCACGTGATTGTTGTTTTTTAACGAGGTGGTTGTTTCCGCGAAGAAACGTGTTTCTTTTGCCTCTTGCAATACAACCCCGTTGCCGGCACGACCGGAAATAGGGTCGAAGGAATCGCCAATAATGTCGACACTATTGGCGAAAGTGTCGACACTATTGGCGAAACTGTCGACTCTTTTTGCTGTAAAGTTGACATGGCCGACTGTAAAGTTGGCATGACCGGCGATGACATCGACGTAATTATCAATCACATCGCCCCTGGCACTCCTTCTCCCGGCGGGGGTTGGAATCGTTGAGATTTTATCGTAGCATCGCGTTACAGCCCGGGCGCGACCTTCCGGGCGATCACTAAAAAACTTGTACACGTGAAGAAGAGATACATCATA
>JAIRKS010000188.1 GCA_031259905.1 Odoribacteraceae bacterium | reverse complement strand
GGTTTTGTCTCGAAGCAGAGGGGCATTGCAAGTTTGCAATACGGTTTTGTCTCGAAGCAAAGGGGCATTGCAAGTTTGCAAAACGGTTTTGCGTCGACGCAGAGGGGCATTGCAAGTTTGCAAAACGGTTTTGCGTCGACGCAAAGGGGCATTGCAAGTTTGCAAAACAGTTTTGCGTCGACGCAAAGGGGCATTGCAAGTTTGCAAAACGCTTCTGTCTCGACGCAGAGGGGCATTGCTTTTTCCATTGCCCCGTCGGCAAGTTGTCCGAAACCTTGCTGGAAACTACCGGACAGGAGTTATGCCTGGGGCGAACCCGGGTTAAGATTCCCCCGTGACTTATCGACAAATCGCGCCACTACCTTTCGTGTTCATCCGCGCGGATATTTTTACACTCGTGGTATTTTGAATACCGTGATGAAATCGTTATCTTTGTGTGATTTTTCCAAAAAGAGTAGTTGTTATGGCTAAAAAAAGAGTACTATTCATATCTCAAGAGATCGTCCCCTACCTGCCGGAGACAGAGATGGCACACATTGGCAGGTATCTCCCACAGGGAATACAGGACAAAGGAAAAGAAATCAGGACGTTCATGCCCCGCTACGGCTGCATCAACGAACGGCGCAACCAACTCCACGAGGTCATACGCCTGTCCGGGATGAACCTGATCATTAACGAGACAGACCACCCGCTGATCATCAAGGTCGCCTCCATACAATCCGCCCGGATGCAGGTCTACTTCATTGACAACGACGATTACTTCCAGCGCAAGCACGTGGTGCTCGACGAAGAGGGAAACCTCTTCCCGGACAACGACGAGCGCTCGATATTCTTCAATCGCGGCGTCTTCGAGACCGTCAGGAAACTGCGCTGGTCACCCGACCTGATCTACTGCCAGGGATGGTTCACGGCGCTGGTGCCGCTATACCTGAAGAAGGAATACTATTACGATCCCATCTTCTCTAGCGCGAAAGTCGTCTTCTCCACCTACAACGACCACTTCGAGGGGACGCTCAACAACGCCTTCGCCAGGAAAGCCGTCACGGAAGGCGTCAGCCTCGACGACCTCGCGATCGTCGAAGAACCAAGCCATATCAACCTCAACAAGCTCGCCTGCCAGCACGCCGACGCCATCATCTTCCACCACAAGAACGTGCCGGATGAGCTGAGACTATTCGCCGCGGAACTCGGGAAACCCATCCTGGAAAACCCCGGCGAGGAAGAATACATCGACGCCTACGCCACATTCTTCGACAACCTCATGGAATAACAACCGCGCGTTCCCGCGCGGTGGCTCACTTAAAAACAACTTCATCATGCGAGTTTTATTACTGGGCGGCGGCGGCCGCGAACACGCCCTGGCGTGGAAAATCAGCCGTAGCAAGCGGTTAACGAAATTACACGTGGCGCCGGGAAACGCCGGCACGAGCCAGGTGGCGGAAAACGTGAACATCCGCCCGACGGACTTCGAGGAGGTCTCGCGCTTCGTGGAGCGAGAGGCGATTGACATGCTGATCGTCGGGCCGGAAGAGCCGCTCGTGGAAGGCATCCGCGACTACCTCGAGGCCAGCGGGAAGCACCCCTCCCTCGCGATCGTCGGGCCGGGACGCGCGGGGGCTGCCCTGGAAGGAAGCAAGGAATTCGCCAAGGCATTCATGGCCCGTCACGGCATCCCGACGGCCGCCCACCTGTCCGTGACGCGCGAGAACCTCGCGGAGGGGATCGCCTTCCTGCAACGGCAGCGCCCCCCGCGTGTCCTGAAGGCCGACGGGCTGGCGGCCGGGAAAGGGGTGCTGATCGTGGACGATCCGGCAGAGGCCGCGCGGGAGCTGGAGCTGATGCTCGGGGGGAAATTCGGGAAGGCCGGCGAGCGGGTCGTGATCGAGGAATTCCTCCGGGGGATCGAGCTGTCGGTGTTCGCGCTGACGGACGGGCGGGACTACAAGATCCTCGGGGCGGCCAAGGACTACAAACGCGTCGGCGAGGGCGACACCGGTCTCAACACGGGCGGCATGGGAGCGATCACCCCCGTGCCGTTCGCCGACGCGGCCTTCAACCGGAAGGTGGAAGAGCGCGTCGTGATCCCCACGATCGAGGGGTTACGCGCCGACGGCATCCCCTACAAGGGCTTCATCTTCTTCGGGCTGATGAACGTCGGGGGAGATCCCTTCGTCATCGAGTACAACGTGCGCCTGGGCGACCCGGAGACGGAGGTCGTGATCCCGCGCCTGAACGTCGACCTGCTCTCGCTCCTCGACGCGATGGACAAGGGCCTCTTGCGGGAGATGGACTGCGAGCTGGAGGCCGGCTACCGCGCCGCCGTGATGCTGACGGCGGGCGGCTACCCGGGGCCGTACGAGAAAGGGCACGTGATCACCGGACTGGACGACGTCCGGGAAAGCCTCGTCTTTCACGCCGGGACGACCTCCCGCGACGATGCCGTGCTCACCAGCGGGGGACGCGTGATCGCCGTCAGCGCCCGCGGCGACACCCTCGAGGAGGCCCTGCAACGCTCCTACAACGACGCGGAAAAGATCCACTTCGAGGGACGTTATTACAGGCGCGACATCGGGCGCGACGTCAAGTAGCCCTGCCGGATGAGCATCGAGCAGATCATCCAGACCAGGCGGTTACCCCTCTTGTTCCTCCTGCCCTTCCTCCTGGCGGGGATCATCGCCGCGTACCGTTACACCGGGGAGATCCCCCGCGTGTGCCACGCGGAGACGGGCATCCTGCTCTCCTTCCTCGACAAGTACCGCGATGCCCGCTGGCTTTTCTGGTCGGGCGCGGCGTGGCTACTCCTGCTCTCCTACCTTCTTTTCTTCATTTCCGACCGCCGCGAGGTATTCTCCCGCGCGACGGCCCTCACGGCGTTCATCTACCTGATCCTCTCCGCCGGTGTATTCTGTCACCACGGCACTTGCGCCCACGTGATTGCGGCCCTGCCGGTTGTCCTTGCCCTTTCCCGCCTGCAACTCGTCATCACGCGCCTCAACTCCAACGCCCCTCTCTTCGACTTCGGGCTGCTGATCGTGTTTCCCGTCCTCTTTTGCCCGAAGCTCGTGCTGCTGCTCCCGTGGGCGATCTCCGTCCTGCCGCTCTCCGGGAGAACCACCCTCCGGGACGTGATGGCGCTGTTCCTCGGCTTTTTCACCGCGCTACTCCTCGTGTCCGCCTACTTCTTCCTGTTCGACGACTGGGAGGGCGCCCGCGAGAGGTTCATGAACACCCTGCGCGCGGGCGAGTGGCCCGACTATCATTTTCACCCGCGGACGTGGGTCGCCATCGTCCTGCTCGTCGCGGTGACTCTCGTGGCGGTGTCCCACGCGCTGACGAGGACCCTCCACGAGATCGTCTCCCGTCGACGGGGGTTACTTTCCATCATCTCGCTATCGTTCTTCCTCGGGGGCACGTTTTTCCTCGTCCCGTTACACTGTCACGCTTTCCTCTTCATCCTGTTTATCCCCCTCTCTTACTTGCACGCCTCGTACCTCGTCGCCTACGGCGGACGATGGACGGGACGGCTCGTGTTCCTCGCCCTGGTCACCGCCGGCATCCTCATGATTCCGTGACCCGCGCCCCGCGAAGACATTCGAGGTAATACTGCCCGCGCGTTTTTTCAACGCACTGGCGAGGAGCAACATGACCGGCAAGGGCAGAAACACGTCTTTGCTTTGTAACTACCATTTAGCCGTTTTGTACCTTTTTCGTCACCGAAATGAAACGTTGTTGCCCTAATCTTGCCCCCGGAAATTATAACATAACACGGACAAAACAACCAGAAACTGTTAAATGAACAAGAAGATGAATAAAAGGATGAACCATCAGATTTTTTGCCTGCTGTGGGCGGTAATGCTCCTTCCTATCGGGCTTTCGGCGCAACAGAACAGCGGCGTCCTCGCCGGCGTGGCACTTGACGAGCAGGGCGCGCCGGCAATTGGCATCAAGGTACTCGTGACCGGCTCCACGGCAGTCACCATGACCGACGCCAACGGTCAATACAAGCTGACAGCCGTGCCTGCCGGGACGGTCACCGTGCAATTCAGCGGCATCTCGTACGAGACCCTGCAGGTAGAAGGCGTGAAAATCGCCGTCGGCAAGACCACCCCCCTGGACGTGGTATTAAAAGAGAGCGTGCGGCAACTGGGCGAGGTAGTCGTCACCGCCTCCTACAACAAAGCCTCCGCCGCGGGGCTATACGCCAAGCAGCAGCGCCTGGCAGCCCTCAGCGACGGCGTGAGCGCAGACCTCATCAAGAAAACCTCAGACAACAACGTGGCGCAAGTCCTCAGGCGCGTCGTCGGCGTCACCCTCGACAACGGGAAGTACGTCAACATCCGCGGCATGGGCGAGCGCTACAACAACGTCCAGCTCAACGGCGCCTCCATGCCCAGCACGGAGCCAAACCGTCGCAACTTCGCCTTCGACGTCATCCCCACCGCACTGGTCGATAACGTCACCATCAGCAAGACCTTCACCCCCGACCTGCAGGGAGAGTTCACCGGCGGCCTCGTCGAGGTAAACACCCTCGCCGTGCCCGCCGAGCGATTCCTCACCGTGAGCGTCGGGTCGGGCATCAACACCGTCACCACCGGCAAGGACTTCTACAGCAACAAGCGTTTCGACAACGACTGGCTCTTCGGCGACATGAAGAGCCGCAAGTGGTACGCCGGGTACCAGAAAGAGCTGATGGCGGAGAACGCCGCCAACGCCGCCAAGATGAACACCTACGGCCTCCGCCGCTACACCGGCCAGCCCCTCCAGAACTACGGCCTCACGGCAGGCATCCCCTTCCGCGTCGGCAGCAGCTCCATCGGCGTGGTCGCCGCCCTCACCTACCGCCACGAGGAGAACACCGAGGAGATCCTCGAGGGAAGCATGGTCACGTGGGACTACATCAACCACCCCGGCGGACAGAACTCCTGGCGCTGGAAGTCCACGACCTCCACCGGCGCCGTCTTCAACGCCGGGTGGAAAATGCCCGACCACGAGATCAACTGGCGCAACCTCTTCAACAACCGCTTCAACCATACCAACCAGCAACGCTACGTCTACAAGTACTACGAGGGCGTTCGCACCGTCGAGTTCTACAGCACCCCGCTGCAGTCGCGGCTTTGGCAGACGCAGCTCGACGGCAGGCACGAACTCTTCGGTGGCCGGGTCATCGCCTCGTGGAACGCCTCCTATAACGACATTACCCGCACCAACCCTGACGACCGCATGGACTCGGGTAGGGTCAACGGCGTGAGCTCCGACAGCATCCCGCTGATTGAATGGGGAGAGATCGCCCGGAACTCCAACGAATTCAGCGTCGCTCAGGGACACCTCATGTACAGCCACCTGCACGAGATCAAGAAGAACGCCGGCGTCAACCTCGAGTTCCCCCTCGTCGTGCTGGGCAACCGCCAGAGCCTCAAGGCCGGCTACCTCGGCACGTTCCGCGAGGCTCGTTTCGAGCAGCGCTACATGACGCCGGGAGTAGGAGCAGGCTATTCGCGCAACACCTACCTCCCCCTCGAAGAGTACTACGCCCCGGAACGCTTCGAACGAGGCGAGCTAAGATACAGGGCGTCGGGCGTGAACGGGGCCACGAGCGACGGCTACGACGGCACGCAGGACATCCACGCCGGATACCTCATGGGCGAATTCAGCTTCTTCAAGCACCTGCGCCTCATTACCGGTGTCCGCGCGGAAAAGATAGACATGCTCGTGAACTCGCTCGACGGCGGCGGCGGCGCCAGCTACACGCGCTACGATACCATCAATCGGATCGACTGGCTGCCCTCGGCAACCCTCGTGTACAACATCGTCGAGGGAGTCAACCTCCGCGGGTCGTACAACAAAACGCTGCTGCGGGTCGACTTCAGGGAGCTGTCGAACAACCAGTACTACAACGTGGACGACCGCGTAACGGTGCAGCAATGGATCAAGCTCCAGCCGGGCTACACCGAAAACCACGACGCGCGGGTCGAATGGTACCCCCGCGCCGGGGAGGTCGTCTCCGCGGGCTATTTCTACAAGAAATTCACCAACCCGGTGGAGATGATGCTCCGCGTGTCG
>JAIRKS010000126.1 GCA_031259905.1 Odoribacteraceae bacterium | reverse complement strand
AACCTGCTGGCGGGGTGGTGGAACAGGATGGCGGGGTGCTGGTACATGGTGGCGAGGCGGTGGAACAGGATGGCGAGGCGGTGGAACATGGTGGCGGGGTGGTGGAACATGGTGGCGAGGTGGTGGAACATGGTGGCGGGGCGGTGGTACACCGTGTACCACCTCGGAATATAACTTTCTTTTAACGCGAAAAGGCCCGAAAACGGCCCTTTTGCTAACATCAACGGCGATCCCTGAATTTTCGTTAACAACGCCGCCCGGCGGACGGGGCAAGGGGGGAGGGCTGTCCCGAAAATGAAGACAGCCCGTCCCGGTGGTTGGTGTTTACTTGAATGCTTTCTCGGAGAGTCCCGGCCCGGCGAGTTCGAGGGCGTCGAAGTAGGCGGGGACTTGTCGCCCGGCGAGCTTGTCGACGTAGAGTCGGGCGAGGTATTGCGACAGCATGAAGCCGTGCCCGCGGAGGCCGGCGAAGAGGCCGAGGGCGGGGTCGATGATGTATCGCGGTTCGACGTAGTAGCCGCTCCAGGTGGCTTGTATGGCGGCGTCGGCGAGGGCGGGTATCCAGCTGGTGAAGATTTCGCTGAAGATCTCGATGAAGGGGGCGGAGTTCAGGGCGAGGTCTCTGTCGACGCGGGCGGGGTCGACGGCCGGCGAGGCGCAGCCGATGATTTGTCCGGTGGAGGCGAGTTGCTGGCCGTAGACGGCGGAGAATCCCTTGTAGAGTTGCCGGTCGATGATCATGTCGAGGGGGTTGCCGTTTTTGCCGAGCATCGGTAGCGGTCGGGTGATGAATGCCTGGTGGCGGACGGGGTATAGTCCCGCTTGTATGCCGAGGCACTCGCAGAGGCGCGCGGCGCCGGCGCCGGCGGCGTTGACGAAGTGGCGGGCGCGGTACTCGACGTGTTTCCCGTCGCGTTCCCTGGCCAGGACGGTGTAGGCGTCTCCGTCGCGCTTGACGTCGATGACGCGGCATCCCTCGACGAGTTGTCCTCCGGCGTCGATGCCGAGCTGTCGGGCCTGGTCGATGACTTTCCCGGGTGTGGCTTGCCAGCAGTCGTTGGTGACGAGGGCGGCGATGTATCGCGTGGCGGCGGGGTTGAAGCGCGGGGAGATTTCGGCGCGGAAGTCGGCGACGTCGATCATCCTGGCGTCGGACCAGGCGCGGCTGGCGTCGAGGGCGCGGTAGGTTTCCTCGTCGTGGGCGAGGTTGACGTAGCGGGTGGGGCGGTAGTCGATGTTTCCGTTGGCTTGCATTTCCTTGAAGATGGCGTGGTTTCGCGCGGCGATTTCTGCCAGCTCCGGGAGGGAGAAGGCGGTGCGCCCGCCGGCGATGTTTCTCCACGAGGATCCGTGGCCGTCGTTGAGGAGGACGGGTTTCATTCCTTCCTCGGCCATGTAGCGGAAGAGGGCGCTGCCGGCGATGCCGCCGCCGGCGACGAGGACGCGGGTGTCGACGCGGGGGGTGGGGCGACGGGAGATGACGAGGTGTGTTTCTCCGGCGGGCGGGCACGTCTGGCTCATGTCGAGCTGGTTCGAGAGGGGGGCGCGCGGCGTGGCTTCCCCGGCGAGTTGGACGCCGTGTTCTCTCAGGATGAGGCGGGCGCGGGGGATGCATCGTTTGCCGCGGCAGGGTCCCATGCCGAGGCGGGTGACGTGTTTTAGCTCGTCGAGGGGGAGGTAGTCGCGTCCTCGTGCCAGCGCGAGGATGTCAGCGGGGGGGATGTCCTCGCAGTGGCAGGCGAGGCAGGTGGCGGCGGCGTCGTCGGGCGGGGCGGCGACGGGTTGCAGCGGTTCGGGGTATCGCGCGGGGGCGATGAATCCGCGCGCGGCGAGGATTTCGTTGCCGTGCAGGGTGAGGGATTTAACGCGGGCGACGCGGGTTTTGTCGTGTTCGCGCGAGATGTTCTCGATGATGCCTTGCCCGATGATCGTGCCGTTGTTGTCGACGAGGTGTACTTCTCCGCGGTTGATTTCTTGCTCGACGGGGAGGAAGAGTGTGTCGCGCGCGATGTCGTAGCCGAAGATGGCAAGCCCGGGGCACTGGTAGACACATTCCATGCAGCCGGTGCACTTGTCGTGGTCGACGACGGGGATGTCCGCGGTGGAGTTTTTCGTGATGGCGCCGCGTCGGCAGGCGAAGGCGCAGGGGTTGCAGGCGAAGGCGTACAGGCAGTCGAGCAGTACGAAGGGGCGGGCGCGGGCGCGTTCTTCTCCGGGGAGGCGGGGGGCGTCGAGTATTTTGACGGGGTGTTGCCGCGAGTCGAGGTATTCGCGCGAGACGGCGAGGTACTCGTCGTGGTCGACGCGGGCGCCGGCGTCGGCGAGGATCTCGAGGGCTACTTGTTTTCCGCGGGCGACGGCGCTGGTTCCCTCGCCGATGCGTTCGGCGTCGCCAGCGACGAGGCAGCGGTCTCCGAAGACGCGTTTTCCTTTGGCGTGTAGCTGGTTGTCGGGGATCAGGCCGGTGCATATGTTGATGGCGTCGATGCCGTCGATGATGGTTTCGGTGCCGGGTACGGGTTTGAAGTTTTCGCACCTGGCGATGACGGCGCCGGTGATGCCCGTGCCGGCGGCGTCGGGGATGGCCCTGACGAGTACGCGGGAGGTGAGGACGGGGATGGCGAGCCTTCGCACGCGGTTTGCCTGTACGGGGAATCCTCCCTCGCGTGGCATGGCCTCGATGATGGCCTTGACGCGTGCGCCGGCCTGTACGAGCTGGTAGGAGGTGAGGTATCCGATGTTTCCGGCGCCGACGGTGAGGACGTTTTTGCCGAGGAGGGTAAGCTCGCTGTTCATCATTTTCTGGATGACGGCGGCGGTGTAGACGCCGGGTAGGTCGTCGTTTTCGAAGGGGGGCATGAAGGGTACGGCGCCGGTGGCGATGACGAGGTAGTCGGCCTCGACGTGGAAGATGGTGTCGTCGTCGAGGTTTTTTATTGCCACGCGTTTTCCCTCGAGGATGTCCCAGACGGTGGCGTTCAGGTAGACGCCGCGCGTTTCGCCTCCGGCGAGGGATCGGGCGATGTCGAAGCCGCGCGTGCCGCCGAAGCGTTTTTCTTTTTCGAAGAAGAAGAAGCGGTGGGTTTGCATGTTGAATTGCCCGCCGATTTTATCGTTGTTGTCGATGATGATGGTGTCGATGCCCTGTTTTTCGAGTTCTTCCCGCGCGGATAGGCCGGCGGGGCCGGCGCCGATGATGACGACGCGGGCGTGGAGGACTTGCCGCGGGGCGACGCGCCGGTCGCCGGGCAGGGGGAGTTCGCCGGGGGCGATTTCGCGTACTTCCTTGACGCCGTCGACTTTGGTCACGCACACGCGTTTTACCTTGCCGTCGACGAGCATTTCGCACGCTCCGCATTTCCCGATGCCGCACGCCAGCGAGCGGGGACGTCCCGTGTGGCTGTGGCCGTGTACGGGGAAGCCCGCGCGGTGGAGGGCCGCGGCGATGGTGAAGCCGGCGTCGCCCTCGATTTCGGTGCCGTTGAAGGTGAAGCGGGTTGTTTCCCTGGCGGGGATTTCCAGCACGGGGTGTTGTCTGATCTTTTCCATGATAGATGTTTTTGTTAAAGTGACGCGATGTTACCGTTTCCGGGTAGAAAAAAAACTGACTTTCGTCAGTTTCTGTCGCGCGTGCACGGGGGGCGGGGGTTATTCCCGCTCGAAGGTGAAGTGGCCTTCGATGCCTTGCTCGTCCATGCTTAGCCCGATGATCGTGCACTCGTCGACGAGGAGGCCGAACCATTCGTCCAGCTCGTAGTCTATCTCGTGTTCCGCGTGGATCACGTCCAGCTCCGTCGCCTTGAGTTTTACTTTCCGTCCTTCCAGCGTCCCGGAGAGGTCCTCGCGTATCATGCAGGTGTCCCCGTCTCCCGACCGGTCCGTGAAGATGATCCTCCCGGAGAGTAGTGCCCCGTTTTGTTCCAGGAGGAGTTCGCCGGCCGCCGCGCCGTGATCGTATTCCTCCTTGTATTTCCACTTGCCGGATACGTTGTTCATGTTGTTTCCTCCCGTTCCTTTGTTTTCGCCTCTTGCCACAAGGTTTCCATCTCCTCGAGGGAGAGTTCCGTCAAGGGGCGTCCCGACGCGCGTGCCCGCTCCTCGATGTGGTTGAAGCGGCGGATGAACTTCCTGTTCGCCTTCTCGAGGGCGTTTTCCGGGTTGATGTCGTGCAGCCGGGCGGCGTTAATGACGGCGAAAAGGAAGTCGCCCAGCTCTTCCTCGACGCGCTCCTTGTCGTCGCGTTCCAGCTCTTCCTGCAACTCGCGCAGCTCCTCGTGCACTTTCTCCCACACGTCTCCCGGCCGTTTCCAGTCGAACCCCACGCCGCGCGCCTTGTCCTGCACCCGGTACGCCTTGATCATCGCCGGGAGCGCGGAGGGGACGCCTCCCAGCACGCTCGCGCGTCCTTTCTCTTTTAACTTCAACTGCTCCCAGTTCCTGCTCACGTCGTGCTCGTTGGCCACCTGCACCGCCCCGTAGACGTGCGGGTGACGGTATCGCAGTTTCTCGCAGATCCCCTCCAGCACGCCGGCGATGTCGAACGCTCCCGTTTCTTCCCCGATGCGTGCGTAGAATACCACGTGCATGATCAGGTCGCCCAGCTCTTTCTTGACCTCCTGCAGGTCGCCGCACGCCACGGCGTCGCCCAGCTCGTAGACCTCCTCGACGGTCAACGACCGCAACGACTCTAACGTCTGCTTCTTGTCCCAGGGACACGCCACGCGCAACGTGTCGATGATCTCTACCAGGTCGGCAAAGGCCGCCTTCCGTCTCTCTATCTCGCCCGTCGTTTTCATGTTATTTCGAATTGTTGAATTTTCGCGTCTCCGCATTTATTATTACTTTGCCGGGCAAAAGTAAGCGTTTTTTATTGTAACATTAATGATGGAGAGAAGAATAACTATCGGGGAAATTGACCCCGTTGACTTTTACGGTATTAATAACGTGAAGCTCGCCGCGCTCAAGGACTTCTTCCCGGGGCTGAAGATCACCGCGCGAGGCAACGAGATTATCGCGCGAGGCGAGGAGAAAGAGCTGGAGGCGCTGCACGAAAAGGTGAACGTCCTGCTCGAGTACCACGACAAGTATAACGCGCTCTCCCTGGAAAACTTGAAACACGTCATCGCCGGGAACGGGCCTGTCGATAACCCGGAAGATCCCGCCTCGATTATCCTCTTCGGCAACGGCGGGAAGATCATCCGGGCACGCACGACAAACCAACGCGCGCTCGTCGAGGCGGCCAGGACGAACCATCTCCTCTTCGCCACGGGGCCGGCGGGGTCGGGGAAGACGTACACGGCCATCGCTCTTGCCGTGAAAGCCCTGCGCGAGAAGGAGGTCAAGCGCGTTATCCTCAGTCGCCCGGCCGTCGAGGCGGGGGAAAACCTCGGCTTCCTGCCAGGGGACATGAAGGAGAAGATCGACCCCTACCTGCAGCCGCTGTACGATGCCCTTTCCGACATGATCCCGCCGCGAAAGCTGATCGATTACATGGAAAATAATACCATCCAGATCGCCCCGCTCGCCTACATGAGGGGAAGAACGCTGAACGATGCCTTCGTGATCCTCGACGAGGCACAGAATACCACGCGTAACCAACTAAAGATGTTCTTGACGCGCATGGGCGTTAGCGCCAGGTTCGTCGTCACCGGCGACACGAGCCAGATCGACCTGCCGAGGCAAGCCGATTCCGGCCTGACGCACGCCCGCCAGATCCTCGCGGGCATACCCGGCATCGCCTTCATCGAGTTCGACACGGGGGACATCGTCCGCCACCGGCTCGTCAAGGAGATCGTCAACGCGTACGCCCGTGAACAATAAAACAACGTGTCTTTATACCTAATTTCTATACCCATGAATACTATCGTTAAAACAGATTTCAAGTTTCCCGACATGAAGAACAAGTACACCGGGAAGGTCCGTGACGTGTATAACATCAACAACAAGTACCTCGTGATGATCGCCACCGACCGTATCTCCGCGTTCGACGTCGTGTTGCCGGAAGGAATCCCCTACAAGGGACAAGTGCTTAACCAGACCGCGGCGAAGTTCCTCGACGCTACCGCCGACATCGTCCCCAACTGGAAGATCGTCGTGCCAGACCCGATGGTCACCATCGGTCACTGTTGCGAACCGTTCAAGGTGGAGATGGTCATCCGCGGATACCTCTCCGGGCACGCGTGGAGGGAGTACCGGGACGGGAAAAGATCCATCTGCGGGGAGATCATGCCCGACGGGATGGTCGAGAACCAGGCCTTCCCCTGCCCGATCATTACCCCAACGACCAAGGCCGACGAGGGGCACGACATGGATGTATCCCGAGAGGAGATTATCGACACCGGGCTGGTCAGCGTCCAGGATTACGAGGAGATCGAACGCTATACCCGCGCGCTCTTCCAGAGGGGAACGATCCTCGCCGCCAGGAGAAATCTTATCCTCGTGGACACGAAGTACGAGTTCGGCAAGAAAAACGGGAAAATATACCTCATCGACGAGATTCACACGCCGGACTCTTCCCGCTATTTCCACGCCGGGGGCTACAAGCGGCGGCTCGCGAAGGGAGAGAAACAACAGCAGCTCTCCAAGGAGTTCGTGCGCGAGTGGCTCATGGAAAACGGCTTCCAGGGACTGGAAGGGCAACGCGTGCCCGACATGACGCCGGAAATCGTGCAGGGTATCTCCGAACGCTACATCGAGTTGTACGAGCGCGTCACCGGCTTGCCTTTCCTGAAGACCGACCAGGAGGAAGCGCTCGCGCGGATCGAGGGAAATATCACGCTGTTCCTGAACGGCAACCGGTAGCCGGCGCGCGTGCCGCGAGGGAGAAGCGCTTTTCCCCGCGGCGCGATCACGCGTCGCTTTCCCCGTGAAATGATGATTTGCACGCTGGTCCCCGTGACCCACCGCCGGAAAAAGGCGGTTTTAACCTCGATTTTTATTGCCAGAGGCTCGATTTGGGACGTCCGAAACTCGATTTGGGACGTCCGAAACTCGATTTGGGACGTCCGAAATTCAATTTGGGACGTCCGAAATTCAATTTGGGACGCCCGAAATTCAATTTGGGACGTCCGAAATTCAGTTTGGGACGTCCGAAATTCAGTTTGGGACGCCCGAAATTCGATCCCGGGTGCCCCGGTTTTGACCAGGGACGCCCGCGACCCGGCCGGGAAACGGTATAACGTCGCCAGCGCTTCACGCGTCCCCGTCACGTTCGGCCGGTGAAAGCCCGCCGCCGGTAACGGGCCGGGGAAGGCGCGGGGAGATGACGTTACCCTCCTTCCCGGCCTGCCGGGGCGGGAGAATATTTCTTTCATCGTGATGATACTCTCGATAAAAATTCCCATATTGCCCCCGCGAATATTACTTGTCATGAGAAAGAAAATAGAACTAGAATACATCTTTTCCTCGTCGTTAAACGTGCTGTTCTCCCGTCTAAGCACGACGATGGGATTGTCCGAGTGGTTTGCCGATGAGGTGCAGCAAGCCGGCAGCACGTTCATCTTCACGTGGAACGGCACGAAATCGCGCGCCAGGCTGCTGGAATTAAAGAGGAACATCTCGGTCAAGTTCCGGTGGGAGGACGCGAGCGACGACGAGTATTTCGAGTTCCTCCTGGAAGTGGACGCGCTGACCGCCGAGGTGGCCCTGATCATCACCGATTTCACGGACGAGGACGACGAGGACAGCACGATCGAGTTGTGGGATAAACAAATCGACATCCTCCACCGCGTGATCGGCGCGTGAATTTGCTACCTTCGCGTCCACCCGCCCGCCGGGAAATACAAAAGAGAATACATGAAAAAACTTCACTGGTACATGATGAAAAGTTTCACGGGCCCGTTCGTGGCCACGTTCTTCATCAGCATGTTCGTGTTGATCATGCAATTCCTGTGGCTGCACATCGACGACTTGGTGGGGAAGGGGTTGGAATGGACGGTTATCGCGCAACTGCTCTTCTACGCGTCGATGACGCTGGTGCCGCTGGGCATCCCGCTGGCCGTGCTCCTGGCGTCGATCATGACCTTCGGCAATCTCGGCGAGAACTACGAGTTGACCGCCCTGAAATCGGCCGGCATCTCCCTTTACCGGATCATGAAGCCGCTCGTGTTCTTCATCATCACGCTCACGGTGCTCGCCTTCTATTTTTCCAACAACGTGCTCCCGTACGCCAACCTGAAGACGCGCACCCTGTTCTACGATATCCGGAAACACAAGCCGGAGGTCTCCCTCAAGCCCGGCTTCTTCATTAACGATATCGACAATTACAGCATACTCGTCAGCCACAAGAGTAACGAGACCGGCATGATGTACGGCCTGACGGTGTACGCCCACGCGGAGGTGAAAGACAACAATTACGAGGTGACGGTGGCCGACTCCGGCATCATGGAAACAGGCCCAGGGGGGGAGTACATGAAGGTGGAGTTATTCAACGGGTATACCTACACGGACGAGGGGTTGAAAAACACGCGCTCGCGCTCGTTCCCTTTCCGCACCGTGCGCTTCGAGAAGCAAAACATCATCATCCCGATGCAGGGGAACGAGTTCCAGCGGTCGGACGAGGGAATGTACAGGAACAGTCACGCGATGCTCAGTATCGAGCAACTCACCGAGAAAGGCGACTCCCTCAAGAAGATCCTGAGGGCCGAGAGAAAAACGCACCTCAACAATCTCCTTTCCTATAATTACCTCAAGGGTGAACCGCGCGGCAGGCCACGCGACACTCTCCCCGTCGCCCAGGCGCGCGGGCCTCTCCTGGATATCGACAGCCTCCTCGCTACTCTCGACATCAGCGAGCGAAAAACGGTAGCCTCCAACGCCGCGCGTCTCGCGCGGGAAGTCCGGCAAGCGAGAAAGAATGGTGACATCGCGCTCCAGTACAGGGAAAAAATCGCGCGCTACTACGATATCGAGTGGCACAGGAAATTTACCCTCTCCTTCGCCTGCTTTATCTTCTTCTTCATCGGCGCGCCCCTCGGCGGGATCATCCGCAAGGGAGGGCTGGGAATGCCCGTCGTCGTCTCCGTGATCCTGTTCATCATCTACCACGTTATCTCCATGATGGGAGAACGCTCCGCGCGGGAAGTCATTGACCCGGCGCTGGGCATGTGGATCTCTTCCATGATCCTCCTCCCGCTGGGCGCCGTGCTGACATACATGTCCATGACGGACTCCGCCGTCCTGAACGCCGAGGCATACATGAACCTCGTGAAACGACTCGCCCGGTTCCTGAAAAAGAAACATTCCCGCCGTTAAAATATGCAAGAGATGGATTACCCGACAATCGTTTACCTCGGGACGCCCGATTTCGCCGTCCCCCCGCTGCGCTGCCTGCTCGACGCCGGGATACGCGTGGCCGGCGTCGTGACGAACCCCGATAAACCGGCCGGACGCGGGCAACAACCGCGAGAATCCCCCGTGAAACAATTCGCCCGCGAACGCGGCTTGCCCCTCCTGCAACCGGAAGACTTCCGGGACGAGGTCTTCCTCGAACAGGTAAAAAGCTGGCACGCGGACTTGCAAGTTGTCGTCGCCTTCAAGATCCTCCCCCGCGTCCTGTGGGCAATGCCCCCGCTGGGCACCGTCAACCTCCACGCCTCCCTCCTGCCCGACTACCGCGGGGCAGCGCCGGTCAACCGCGTTATCATGAACGGGGAGACGCGTACCGGCGTTACCACCTTCCTCCTCCAACAGCAGATCGACACCGGCAACATCATCTTCCAGGAACAGGTCGAGATCGGGGAACGGGTAACCGCCGGCGAGCTGCATGACCTCCTCGCCGCCCGCGGCAGCGAGCTGCTCCTGAAGACCGTCAGGGCCATCGCCGGGGGACAATACCCGCTCGTTGACCAGGAGACCCTCCTCCGGGGAAGAGCGCCCAGGTCGGCGCCGAAGATTTTCAAGGAAGAGATGAAGATTGACTGGCATCGCGACGGTCGCTCTATCTACAATCACATCCGCGGGCTATCCCCTTTCCCGGCAGCGTGGACGGAGCCGCGTCACCGGCAGACCGGCCAGCGCGTGACACTCAAGATTTTCTCGGCAGAGTGGGAACCGGGCAAGCAATGCCTCCCCGCCGGCACACTCGCGGCGGCCGCGGGAAGTCTCGACATATACCTCCACGACGGCATTATGCACGTTACCGGCCTGCAACTCCCCGGCAAGAAAAGAATGCACGCGAGTGAATTCCTCAGGGGATTCCCCGCCGACCAGTACACGCTACAAGATTAGCGCGTGAACTCCCGACAACGAGTCGTCCTCCTCCTCGCGGTGATCCTCGCGCTGCTCGTCGCGTGGTGGAGATTCCTGCCCGACCCGCTCTTCGACGTCCCCTACTCCACGGCGATCACCGACCGTCACGGCAACCTCCTCGGCATGACCGTCGCCGACGACGGCCAGTACCGCCTCCCCGGACGCTCCCCGCTCTCCCCGAAATACATCGTCGCGCTCCTCTGCTTCGAGGACAAGCGCTTCCTGCATCACCACGGGATCGACCCCGCGGCCATCGTCCGCGCTCTCTGGCTGAACGTCAAGAACGGGAAGATCACCAGCGGCGGCAGCACCATCACCATGCAACTCACTCGCCTCGCCCGCGGCAATCCCCCGCGCACCATCCCGGCGAAGATCATCGAGATGCTCCTCGCCGCCCGCCTCGAGCAATCCCTCTCCAAGCGCGAAATCCTCGACCTCTACGCCAGCCACGCCCCCTTCGGCGCGAACATCGTCGGGATACAGGCCGCCGCCCGCCTCTACTTCAACCGCTCGCCCGATAACCTTACCTGGGCGGAAGCGGCCCTTCTCGCCGTCTTGCCCAACGCCCCCGCGCTCGTCTACCCGGGGAAAAATCCCGTGCTCCTCGAGGAAAAACGAAACCGCCTGCTCCACGCGCTACACCGCCGCGGCCTCCTCGATCAGCACGACCTCGACCTCGCCCTCGCCGAGCCGCTACCCGGTCGTCCCCGCCTCCCGGCCTGCATCGCCCCGCATCTCCTCGCCCGCGCCTCCCTCCAGCGCCGCGGGAAAATATCCCCCACCTACATCGCCCCCCGTCTCCAGGAACAAGTAAACGACATCGTCAAGAGGCACGTCGACATCCTCCGGCACAACCACGTCCACAACGCCGCCGTCCTCGTCGCGCACGTCCCCACCGGCGAGGTTCTCGCCTACGTCGCCAACGCGCCGGAGACAAAAGAAAACGACGGACACCAGGTCGACATCATCACCGCGTCGCGATCTCCCGGCAGCATACTCAAGCCCGCCCTCTACGCCCTCGCGCAACGCGAGGGATACATCCTCCCGCGCTCTATCGTCCCGGACATCCCTACCCGCTTCGGCGACTACCAGCCCGCCAACTTCAACAAGGAGTTCCGCGGCGTCGTCCCCGCCGACCAGGCGCTCGCCTCCTCCCTGAACATCCCCTTCGTCAGGATACTGCAAGAGTACGGCGTCGAACACTTCCACGAAAACCTCAAACGGACAGGTATCACCACCCTCCATCGTCCCGCCGCGCACCACGGCCTGAGTCTCATCCTTGGCGGGGCGGAGTGTACCCTCTGGGACGTCACCAACATGTACGCCGGGATGGCTTCCCTTCTCGTCCACTACCGTGAGCACGACGGCGCACGCGCCGCCGACGAGTTCTCCCGCCTCTGCCTCTGGGGAGACCAGCGGCCGGACACCGTCATGTCCACCGCCGTCGACCTCCCCCTCGACGCCGCCTCCGCGTGGCTCACCCTCAGGGCGCTGCAGGAAGTCGAACGCCCCTATCTTGAATCCGGCTGGAAACACTTCACCTCCGCCCCGGGGCTTGCGTGGAAAACAGGCACCAGCTTTGGCTTCCGCGACGCCTGGGCCGTCGGCGTGAACGCCGAACACGTCATCGGCGTCTGGGTGGGAAACGCCGATGGGGAGGGACGCCCCGGTCTCGTCGGCACGCGCGTCGCCGCCCCTATCCTTTTCGAGGTCGCCGCCCTCGTCCGCTCCGCCAGCCCCTTCCATCTCCCGGCGGAAGAGATGGCGCGCCTGCCCGTCTGCCGGCAAAGCGGCTACCGCGCGTCGACCGTCTGCCCGGACGTCGACACCGCGTGGTGCTGTCGCGCCGGCGAAAACACCTCCGCCTGCCCGTATCATCGCCTCGTGCACCTCGACCCCACCGGCAACTTCCGCGTTAACTCCGACTGCGAGCCGGTACATCGCATCAATACCGTCCCCTGGTTCGTCCTCTCGCCCGTGCAAGAGTGGTACTACTCCCGTGCGCGTCCCTCCTACAAGCGCCTGCCGCCCTACCGCGGCGACTGCGGCGGCGAACGCGAGGAGGTTATGGAACTCGTCTACCCGCGCCGCGGCGTGCAAGTCTTCATCCCCCGCGACATCGGGGGGATCTCCCGCGGGATCATCCTCGAGGCGGTACACCGCGACCCCTCCGCCGCCGTCTATTGGCACGTCGACAACCGCTACCTCGGCGTCACGCGACGACAACACCAGCTCGAGGTCAACCTCTCGCCAGGACCTCACCTCCTGCACCTCGTCGACGCCGACGGGAATTCCCTCGAACAGTACTTCTCCGTCGTGGCGCCCGATGCACGCGACGCGGCCTCCTCCCGGACAGCCCGCGCGGGTGTGGGGGAGGTTACATCTCCTTTCTGAATGTTCTCGTTTTCACGACAAAATACGGTGTCACCAGGAACGGGCAATCATTTTTCGGGACACGTGCGCACGTTTTTATCGTCCCCGTGTACCGGGAAACCGATCGCGAACCGGAACGATTGCGAACCGGGACAGTGAATATTTACGCGTGACGAGCATCATTACCCTGGGAACGAGAAACGAAGCGATCACCGATGCTGATGGGAGGAAGATAATGAATGCGTATCCGCGAGCATCTGACCGTCAATCGATGGGAGGTGGTGATTATCACTTGTGTATCACGCACTAATTGTATATTGCCTGTTGTGTTAACTTTTTTTACGCCTATTTTTGATGGATTTACATGTAGTTTAACTACTTTTCATTCTTGCATTAAATCGCTTTTAGTAATAATGGATATCTTTGCATCGTTTTAATTACACTTTTACACATGACAAACATGAAAAGAACCTTATTCAGAATGAAAAACGAGCTGTCACGCGGGATACTACTTCTCGTGGCGTGCTTGTGCGTTCCGGCGAC
>JAIRKS010000109.1 GCA_031259905.1 Odoribacteraceae bacterium | reverse complement strand
GGAACATGTACTCTCGTGCAGGGAACATGTACTCTCGTGCAGGGAACATGTACTCTCGTGCAGGGAACATGTACTCTCGTGCAGGGAACATGTACTCTCGTGCAGGGAACATGTTCCCTCGCGCAGGGAACATGTTCCCACGCCACGGGGACATGTCCGGGGGACGAAGTATCAATACTTCACGCGACGCGTGGAGACGGCCTCTTCCCTAGAGTTGTCGGGAGACCGTCGGGGGCGATGCGATCCCACGGCCACGAGAATATCGTCCCCGCGGGATATAATCCTCACTTGTCCCCCCGGCAAAAAACTTTACCGCGTTTCGTTCACCCGTTACCGGGAAAATCCTGTTTTACTATCATGATAAAAAACGAGATCATGAACGAGCGAATAGAAGAAGATTTGATCGATTGCCTGCAAGGGAAAGCGACAAGCGAACAGGTCAAGCGCGTCGAGGCGTGGATCGGCGAAAGCGAGGGAAACCGCGCGGAGCACGAGCAATTCTGCGAGACGTATTACCGGTTGAGGCACGCCGTGGCGTGGGACAAGATCAACGAGCGACAAGCCACCCGTGCCGGGAGGAAAAGAACCGGGACGAGACGGTTGTTGTCGGGAATCGCGGCCGCGCTACTCGTGGCGGCGGGAACCTGGTGGATCGCTCGCCCGGCGGGCGAAGAGTCCCCCTCGCTCCCCGGAATGACACGCGGGGGGACGCGGGAAGTCACGCTCGTGCTGCACGACGGTCGCGAGATGACGCTGTCGAGCGGCACGCGCGTCGACCTCGGGTACGCGCGGGCGGAAGAAGACAGCCTCGCGGGACTCGTCTACAAGGCCACCGGCGTCGCGCGCGGGGAACAGGAATACAACACGCTGATCGTGCCGCGCGGGGGCGTTCACTCGATGATCTTCTCCGACGGGACAAGGGCACGCGTGAACGCCGGGAGCAGCGTGCGCTACCCCGTGGTCTTCGGGGAGACAAGCCGGGAAATACACGTCGACGGGGAGATCTTTCTCGAGGTCACGCGCGACGCGTCGCACCCGTTCATCGTGCACACCGCGCGCGCGGTGACCCGCGTGACCGGGACATCGTTCAACGTGATGGCCCACGAGGAAGACGCGGTCACGGAGATCACGCTCGAGAGCGGCGCCGTGACCGTGACCGCCGGGGGAGAGACCCTCGCGCTCGTCCCGGGAGAACAGGCGCGGGTGGATCACGCGTCGGGACGCGTCGCGCGGGAGACCGTCCATACCGCCTGCTACACCTCGTGGAAAGATGGCCTCTTTTACTTCGACAGGATGCCGCTCGACGAGCTGTGCAAGCGGCTGGAAAGATGGTACGACGTGACGTTCTACTTCCTCCCCGGGGACGCCCGCTCGCGCGCCTTCACGGGGGCAGTGAAAAGAGACAACACGTTACAGTTCATGCTCGACTTTATCGAGAAAACCTCCAGCACGCGCTTCCGCGTCAACGGGGAGGTGATCGAGGTACACGATAAATAACACGCGGGTTGATCCGCGACCACCAACACTAAATATAATAACACAAACATGAAAAAAAGAACCAACCAGGCCGTCTCGCCACGAGACGGTGCAAAGAAAACACTCGCTATCGCGAGGAGCACCGCGTGTCTCGCGTTCTGTCTCCTGCTGTGCGGCCACGCCACCGGCTTCTCGCAACGCCGGGTGACGCTCCCCGCCGCCGAGATCACGTACCGGCAACTCTTCGAGCAGGTGCGCGACCAGACGGGGTGCATCGTGATGTACAGTAACGACATGTTGAACCGCGACGACAAGGTGAAAGTCGATTGCAAGCACGCTCCGCTCGACGACGTACTCGACGCCGCGCTCTCCCCGCGTGGCCTCGGTCACGAGACGGACGGGGATTTCATCCTCATCGTCAAGAGACGACCTAACGCGCAGGTCGAACGCGTCACCATCAGCGGGAAAGTCTCCGACGTTGCCGGCAACCCGCTCCCCGGCGTGACGGTACGCGTGAAAGGAACAACGCGCGGCACCGCCACCGGTGTCGAGGGACGCTTCCAGGTGGACATCGAGAAAGATGAACACGTGACCCTCGTCTTCTCCTTCATCGGGATGAAGAAAAAGGAGATCACGCTCGCGGGAGAGACGACCCTCGACGTCGTCATGGAGGACGAGATCAGCGAGATGAGCGAGATCATCGTCACCGGCTACCAGCGCGTCGAGAGGAGAAAACTCACCTCCGCCATCAGTCACGTCGACATGGAAAACCTCAAGGGCATCAACCAGCCGAACATCGACAAGCTCCTCCAGGGGCAAGTCCCCGGCATGATGATCATGAGCACCTCCGGCGCGCCGGGCGCCGTGCCGCAAATCCGCGTCCGCGGCACCTCCACGATCAGCGGCAACGCGCAACCCCTGTGGGTCATCGACGGCATCATCCTCGATGATCCCGTGAACGCCTCCGTCGACGACATCCTCACGAACAGAAACCTCATCGCGTCGGGCATCGGCGGGGTAAACGTCGATGACATCGAGTCAATCAACGTCCTGAAAGACGCCGCCGCCACGGCCATCTACGGCACGCGCGCCGCCAACGGCGTCATCGTCATCGAATCCAAGAAAGGCGTTGCCGGGAAAACGCGCGTGAACTACTCCGGGAGCATCACCGTCGGCGAACGCCCACGCGTGGAAGACGCCTACATGATGAACTCCAAGGAACGCATCGACGTCAACCTCGAGATGATCCGCCGCGGAGCCTTCACCGCCACCTCCGCGTACGCCGGGATGTACGGCACGGTGACCGACTTCGAGCGCTACTTCATCGACGTGCAGGATCGCAAGATCACCTGGGAAGAGTTCGAGCAGAAAGTGAAACAACTCGAGGAGGTCAACACCGACTGGTTCAAGTACCTCTTCCGCGACGCCGTCACGCACCGCCACTCCATCAATATCTCCGGGGGCAACGAGAAAACCACCTTCTACCTCTCCGGCAGCTACACCGACGAGCAGGCCACCGCGCAAAAGGTAGGCATGCAAACCTACACCGGCGCCGCTAAAGTGCACACGCGCCTCCGCGATAACCTCCGCGTCAGCGGGACAATCGACTTGAACGCGAGAGAAAACAAGAGCTTCTTCGCGCAAGATTCCCGCGAAAACCCCTACGAGTGGGCCATCTATACCACCCGCGCGCACAACGCGTACGACGAGAACGGGAACTTCAACCACATGTACATAAACGACCTGAAGTTTAACTTCCTCGAGAACCGCGAGCAGGCGTGGCGCGCCTCCAAGAGCTTCGGCATGAAAGGGACGGTCGACCTGGAGTGGCGCGTCATCCCCGCGCTGGCCTTCAACTCCCTCTTCTCTTTCACCCGGCAGAACACCTCCGAGGAGGACGTCGCCACGGAAGAGAGCTACTTCGTCCGCGCGCGGAAGAAGGACATGACCTACATCGTGGATTACACCGCCGTCCCGTACTGGAACGACGGGGGATACCGCAAGTTCAGGAGCAGTAATAACGCCGCGCTCACCTTCCGCAACCAGCTCTCGTACATGCAGACGCTCGCCGGCGAACATCGCCTCGACGCGATGGTCGGGCAGGAGATCCGCACGTCGAACTACGAGGTGGAGACAACCGAGATCTACGGCTACGCGCACGATCGCGGACACCAGCAAATCCCGCAGTACGTCCTCGCGGAGTACCTCGGAAGGCCCGCGTGGACGCAGGACATCAACAAGACGGCGGCCCTCTCGTGGTACGGCACCGCGGGGTATTCCTTCCGCGACCGATACACCATCAGCATTAACGGGCGCGTCGACGGGTCGAACCGCTTCGGGATGAAAACCAACGACCTCTTCCAGCCCCTCTGGGCCGTCGGCGTCAATTACCAGCTCAAGGAAGAGGAGTTCATGAAGGACATCACGGCGATCGATTACCTTACCCTTCGCGCCTCGCACGGGACGCAGGGGAACGTCGCCTCGCAGGCATACTCCAGCCTCGTGGCCACCATCGGCAGGGTCGACCCGGAGAAGAACGAGAACTATCTCACGATCTCCGCGCCCAAGAACCCCAACCTGAAGTGGGAAAAGAACTACACGACGAACGTCGCCGTCGAGTTCGGCGTCCTGAAACGTCGCCTCACCGGCGTCATCGAGTACTACCACAAGAAGGGCGTCGACATGCTCGGCAACAAGCAAGTCTCCCGCGTCTCCGGCTTCTCGAGCATACAGGTCAACTGGGCCTCGATCCTTAACCGCGGGTGGGAGTTCTCCTTCAACTCCGTCAACATCGACGCGGGCGGCTTCCGGTGGACATCGCGCCTCACCGCCGGGTATAACTACAACGAGGTGCTCGACGTCTACTCCGTCCCCACCTACTCCCTGCTCACCAACGCGCAGCGCTCCGACAACTCCGCCGCCGCCGTCGTCGGCAAGCCCATCAACGGGCTATGGTCATACGAGTTCGCCGGGCTGAACAAGCAGGGGCGCCCCATGTTCTACAACGGGAAAAGGACCACCGTCACCGCCGAGAATGGTATCTCGTGGGAAGATCGCGCGGTCGTGATCACGGGAATGAACGACATCGACGCCCTCGTCTATTCCGGGAGCACCATGCCCTCGTGGCAAGGCGGCTTCACGAACGCGTTCCACTACAAAAACTTCACCCTCTCCGCCCTGCTCATCGGGAACTTCGGGAACGTCATCCGGCTCAGGAACCTCACCACCGATTACGATCTCGCCTTCCCCGCGCCCGGGCAGAACCTCTCCAAGGAGCTGGCCTACCGCTGGAGGGCGCCGGGGGACGAGGAGCATACCAACATCCCCGCCCTCGAGGTAGACCCGTGGGAGTACGCGATCACGTACCCCTACCCCGCGAGCGCGCAGATGTACAACAATAGCGACATCCGCACCGTCAGCGGCGACTTCGTCCGGCTGCAGAACCTCTCCCTCGCGTACGATTGGAACGGCGAGTTCCTGCGCGCGCGCGGCATACAGGGCGTTCGTCTCATGGCGCAAGGGAACAACCTGCGCGCGTGGCACTCGTCGAAGCTCAAGGGACAAGACCCGGAGGCGACCGGCGCGCTCATGAAGTACTCCGCCACGAACAGCGCCAACGTCTCCTTCGGGAACACCTACCTCCCGTTGCCGCGCACGTACTCCTTCTCTATTAACGTACAATTCTAAAAAGACATGATCATGAAATACACGCGAATATTCCTCTTGCCGGCGCTCCTCCTCGCGAGCTGCGACCTGCTGGACATACAACCCGTCAACCGCATGGTGCCGGTCAGCGTTGCCGACTACGAGTCCGTCCTCCTGGGCGGCTACCCGCGCACCGAATTCTTCATGCGCACCGAGCTGTGCACCGACAACGTCTACGCCAACCTCAACGCCAGCAACGCGCCGGCCGCCGTCAACGAGCCGTGGTTCGTCTGGGCGGCCACGCACCTCCTCGAGGGGGCCGAGGACACCTACTGGAACCAGCTCTACTCCTCCATCTATTACGCGAACTCCGTCCTCGACGAGTTCAACGGAAGGGAGCCGGAGGAGGATAAGGTGCTCTTCGAGACCGTCCGCGGCGAGGCGCTCGCTCTCCGCGCTTACTGTTACTTTTACCTCGTCAACCTCTACGCGGAGACGCACGAGGAGGGGAATCTCGACAAGCCGGGCGTCCCCATGCCCCTCTCCGCGGAGGACGTGCACCAGAACACGCAGGACAATACCCGCGTTCCCGTCGGGAAGGTATGGGAGCAGATCGACGCCGACCTCGAGGCCGCCGCGCGTGATCTCGCCGGGAAGCCATCGCGGAGCGCGTACCGCTTCGACTACGTCTCCCTGCAGGCGTTGCGCGCCCGCGTCTTCCTGTTCACGCGTCGCTACGACGAGGCCATCGCCGCCGCGCAGGACGTGATCAGCGCGCGCCCGCTCTTCGACATGAACACCATGCAGGAGTACATCGACGCGCAGGGAACGCGCTACGCCTTTGCCGGGAACACCGGTTTCATCGATCGCGGCTACAAGGACGAGGTGCTCTTCTTCGTCGGCGGGAGGGCCAACACGAACATCTTCTACTACTCCACGTACACCTTCAAGCCCGATCCCGCGCTCCTTGATCTCTGCTACCGCGACCCCGCCGATTCCACGCGCGACTACCGCCGGCACATCTTCGACTCCTTCGCGCCGGCCGGCACCGAGCTCGTGCAGCAAGGCCCCACCGTCTACCGCATGTTCGCCACGCAGGAGAAATACTGCTACTACGTCGGGCTAAAGCTCAGCGAGGCCTACGTCACGCGCGCCGAGGCCCTCGCCCGCCGCGGCAGCGAGCAGGACAGGCGCGACGCCGTGAAAGACCTGAACGCGCTCCTCGCCACGCGTTACAAGGCGTCGTCGTTCACGCCGTTAACCGTCGCCGACCTCCCCGGCGACCGTCTCCTCGCGCGCGTGCTCGAGGAGAGACGCCTCGAGCTGGCCTTCGACGCCGGTCTCCGGTGGCTCGACCTCCGCAGGCTCGGCAAACCGGCGATCACGCACGTCTACAAGAGCGGCAGCACGTACACCCTCGAGCAGGGCGACCCGCGTTACGTCCTGCAGATCCCCGCCTCCGAGCAAGAGAACAGTCCCGGCATCCCGTTAAACCCAAGATAATCCAGCCATGAAACACATTTTACCTGTCATCATCATCGCCGCGCTCCTCGCCGGGTGCAGCAAGGAGGAATCTCCCGTCGCCTCCGAAAACACCGGGATACTCGACATCTTCACGCCTGGGGCCGACGCCGACCCCGAGGTGCGGGAGATCTACAACACCCACGGAATCTGGGTGCGCACGAAGTTCGCCTCCATCACGGAGCTGACGAACGGCTACCTCGAGGTAGACGCGCTCGTCCGCGCGCGCGGCGCCGAGTCGCTCGACACCACGTTGAAGAGCGAGGTATACGCCTACACGAGCGCGCTCCTGTCGAACGTGCCGGGGACGTTCACGAAGGCCTTCTTCCCGCTGGAGATCTTCTACGTCAAGAGTTACGGGGCGCTCTACTGGGTGTACCCGTTGAAACACCTCGGGAGATCGCGCCTCATCATCTCCTGGCCGAACAGCACCGCCGGGACAATCCCCGTCACCGATCCCGCGAACCATTACTACCGCGATTCCGTGCTCACCGCCGGCGTGTGGAACATCATCTGCCAGTCGATCACCGGCCGCATGGAGGAGCCGCTCGCCGCCTTCTCCGCCGCCGGCAAGGCGTACGATAACGGGAAGGTCTACGACCAGATTCTCAACGCCTACTACGCCGACGGGGACATCGACAAGTACGAGGCCGCCATCGAGGAGCTGACGCGGGAGGGAGGATTCCTCACGGGCGCCGGCTCGCGTGACTTCCGGTCGGACTTCGCCGGCTGGTTGCGCCTGCTGGCGACCGACTCGTACGACAACATCCGTCGCGACTACCTCGACAACAGTCCCGCGCGGGCCGCCAAGTACGCCATCGTCGTCGACTTCGCGCTACAGTACGGGTGGGACATACAGGCCGCCGGCAACACCTTCCAGCAGCGACACAACAACCCTTAATCACCGCGCGCTCCCAGCGTGCCACAGGCTGACGACAGCCCGTCCCGTTCGCGGGACGGGCTGTCGCGCGTTCACGACACGCTGTATCGCGCGTTCATCGCCGTCTCGCGCTCGCGCGGGACGGTTTTGTCAGCTGCTTCTACCGTGTCGTACCCCTACGAGACGGTTTTGTCAGCTGCTTCTAGCGTGTCGTACCCCTCCGAGACGGTTTTGTCAGCTGCTTCTACCGTGTCGTACGCGTACGACAGCCCGGAAGCAGCTGCTTCTACCGGGTCGTACGCGTACGACAGCCCGGAAGCAGGTGCTTCTACCGTGTCGTACGCGTACGACACACTAGAAGCAGGTG
>JAIRKS010000089.1 GCA_031259905.1 Odoribacteraceae bacterium | reverse complement strand
GATCAAAATAAAGATCAAAATAAAGATCAGAACCAGGAAGAGAATAAAGACAAGAATAAAGATCAAGATCAAGACCAAAATAAGGATCAAGAGAAGAAAGAAGACCAGGAGAAAAACCAGAACGATAAACCTCAAGACCAGCAGGAACAATCCCGGCAACACGAGACAAAAATCTCCCCGGAAGACGCGAAACGCCTGTTGAACGCCCTGGAAGCGGAAGAACAGAAGACGCAGGACAAGGTACAAAAAGAGAAAGCGGAGGCACTAAAAGTCAAGCGCATGAAGATCGAGAAGAATTGGTAACATTACAAGTTCAAACACGAAAAAGATGAGGCTACTCTTTATTTTACTCTTAATCATAACCGGCGGTGCGAGGGGGATCGCTCAAGAAGTCACGTTCACTGCATCTGCTCACGAGGTAGTGGAAGTTGGGGAGCGATTCAACCTGGTTTTTACCTTAAACCAACGCGGGGAAGAACTAAAAATAGTCGTCCCGGAAGGACTCACCTCGTTGGCAGGCCCCTCTCCCTCCATGCAGAGCGAGACCTACCTGGACAGCAACGGCAAAATGTCTTCCAGCACCACGTACACCTACACCTACGTGCTCGTGGCGGATCAAGAGGGAACGTTCACCATCGCGCCGGCCACCATCCGCGTGGGGGGCAAGGAGTACTCGTCCAACAAACTAACCGTGAAAGTCGTCAAGGGAAACGCGAACGCGCGACAGCAGCGCGCCTATTCACGGGACGACGACGCCTCGCGGCAAACCTCCTCCACGGCCACGGACGAGGACCTCTTCCTGCGCCTGGAATTAGGGCGTTCCTCGCTCTACCTGGGAGAGAGTTTCGTTGCCACGTTGAAAGTATACACGCGTGTGAACCTGACGGGATTCGGTCGCTACAAGGCCCCCTCCTTTGCCGGTTTCCTGACGGAAGAACTTCCCGGCGGACAGGTACGGTTCGAACGCGTCGACTACAACGGGAGAGTATACGAGGTGGGTACCGTGGCCCAGTGGGTACTCTCCCCGCAACATACCGGGGAGATCACCATCGAACCGTTCGAACTGGACTGCCGCGTGCTGCAGCGCGTCACCGGAAGCTCTAGCATCGATCGTTTCTTCGGGGGGAGCGCGCGATCGATCAGCCTGCCGCGCCGTTCGCAACCGGTGAAAGTATCGGTACAGGCCCTCCCCGTGGCAGGTAAGCCGTCGAACTTCAACGGCGTGGTCGGGAACCTGACCCTCTCCACCTCGATTTCCCACGACACCATCAGGGCCAACGACGCGCTCACTTACAAGGTCGTCTTCCGCGGGAACGGCAACTTGCGCCTCCTGGAAGCCCCCAGGATCAACCTCCCGCACGACTTCGAGGTCTACGACCCGAAGGTGACGCGTAACGTGCAAACCAACTCCGGGATTACCTCGGGGACGGTCACCTTCGAGTACGTGGTCATTCCCCGGTACGCGGGCGACTACACCTTGCCGCCGGTGAGCTATTCTTACTTCAACCTCCTGTCGCGAGACTACAAGATGCTCGCGGGCGCCACCTATAACGTTCACGTCTTGAAAGGCGTCGGCAGTGACTCCCCCGGCGCCGGAACGACGGCCATACAGTCCTTCAAGAAAGAAGACGTGCGGGTGCTGGGCGAGGATATTCATTACATCAAAACGAACGGTGGCCTCTTCAAACCCAAGGGCGTGCATTTCTTCCGCTCGACAACTTACTGGTTGAGCTTGATCGTTCCTTTCGTGGCGTGCGTGGTGGGGATGCTACTGAACCGTCGCCGCATCAAGGCGCGGGCCGACCTGGCGCGGGTAAAGAGTAAAACGGCGAACAAGATGGCGCGGAAACGCTTGAAGGCGGCAGCCGGGGCGATGGCGGCCGGGGATTCCGGGCGCTTCTACCAGGAAGTATTGACGGCCGCGTGGGGATACGTCAGCTACAAGTTAAACCTCCCGGCGTCAGTATTGAACCGCGATAACATCAGCGAGCACCTGGGCCGCAGGGGAGCGTCGGGAGAGATGATACTCCACTTCATCGAGGTGCTGGATCAATGCGAATACGCCCGTTACGCCCCGGACAGCAACGCGGGCGAGGAGATGGAAAAGCTATACAACGCGGCGATGACAATCATCACCCGACTCAACGGGCAATTGACGGAAGTGACGAAAAAATAGAAAACCATGAAGAAAATTCTACTTGTACTATTTCTCTTTACCCTCCATGCAGGCAACCTCCTCGCGATCGACACGCGAGCAATCGAGGCCGAGGCGACCCGGGCCTACCAGGAGGGAAACCACGCGCGGGCGGCGGAACTCTATAACGAGATCCTGGCGACGGGCGTGGAATCGGTAGCGCTCTACTACAACCTGGGCAACTGCTACTACAAGCAAAACGAGATCGCCCGCGCCATCCTGAATTACGAACGCGCCCTGCTCGTCGACCCGCGCGACGAGGACGTCATCTACAACCTGGAAATGGCGCGACGGGCCACGGTAGACAAAATCAACGTCCTGCCGCTCTTCTTCCTGGTCGAGTGGTACAACGCCGTTGTCACCGCCTTGACGGCAGACCAGTGGGGATACCTCTCGGTGATACTCTTCCTGTGTTTCCTGGGGATGATCGTGCTCTTCTTTCATGCCACCACCGTCGCGCTCAGGAAGGGAGGCTTCGTCATCGGGTTAGTAGCGCTTCTACTTGCCCTGTCGAGCACGTGGTTTGCCGCGAAACAATACCGTCGGGAGACCGTCCGAGACCAGGTGATCGTGATGACCCCCAGCGTGGTGGTGCGCGGCTCCCCCGACCCGAGCGGGACGGAACTATACGTGGTGCACGAGGGATTAAAGATCACCGTGATCGATTCCCTCAACTCTCCCGGCGGCCAGTGGTACAACGTCCGCCTGGCGGACGGCAACGTCGGTTGGGTACCGCGAGCCGACGTCGAGAACATTTAAAAGCTCGACTCCTCGCTTTTCTCGAAACCAATCGTTAAGTTTGCAAACCAAAATCAAAACCCCATGACTTACCTCGTTTCAGCGCGTAAATACCGCCCGGCCAGTTTCGACACGGTAATCGGCCAACGTTCGATCACCACCACCCTACGCAACGCCATCGCGAACCGGCAGTTGGCCCACGCGTACCTCTTCTGTGGCCCGCGCGGGGTAGGCAAGACCACGTGCGCCCGTATCTTCGCCAAGACAATCAACTGCCTCCACCCGGTGGGAGACACGGAACCGTGCAACGAGTGCGAGTCCTGTCGCGCCTTCAACGAGGGACGCTCGATGAACATTCACGAACTCGACGCCGCTTCCAACAACAGCGTGGACGACATCCGGGAACTGGTCGATCAAGTACGCGTGCTGCCGCAAGTGGGAAAATACAGCGTCTACATCGTCGACGAGGTACACATGCTGAGCACGCAAGCCTTCAACGCCTTCTTGAAAACCCTGGAAGAGCCGCCCGCCCACGCCATCTTCATCCTTGCCACGACGGAGAAACACAAGATACTCCCCACCATCCTCTCCCGCTGCCAGATATACGACTTCAACCGCATCAAGATCGCCGACGCGGTAGCGCACCTCAAGTACATCGCCGGCAAGGAAGGCATCGTCGCCGAAGAAGAAGCACTGGACGTCATCGCGCGGAAAGCGGACGGGGCCATGCGCGACGCCCTCTCGATCTTCGACCAGGTCGTCAGCTTCTGCGGCAACGAACTGACCTACGCGCGGGTAATAGAAGACCTGAACGTGCTGGATTACGACTATTACTTCCGTCTCGCGGACTACTTCCGCGAGAGCAACATCACCGGGACACTCCTGCTCTTCAACGAGATCATGGAGCGAGGCTTCGATGCCGGTTACTTGCTCTCCGGCCTGGGCAGGCACTTCCGCGACCTGCTGGTAGCCAGGGAACCGGCCACCGTGCAACTGCTCGAGGCGAGCGCGTCGACCCGCGAGCGCTACCTCCAGCAGGCGCGCGAGCTAGACGCGTCCTTCATCTTCGATGCCCTGGTCATCATCGAGCAAGGCGAGGCGCAATACAAGGCCCGTCTCGACAAGCGATTCAGCGCCGAGTTGACCCTGATCAAACTCGCCCAACTCGTCGAGGCAAAAAAAAAAACATTGACGTAGACCCGCTCGCTCCCCTGTTAAAAATCGAGGGATTCGGGAACATCCCGGCGAGCATCGCGGCGGAGGCCCCCGCGACCCTCCCCCGTCCAGCAGTTCCTCCTCCCGTGCAGGAAAAACCGCGTTATCCCTCTCGCTCCTTCAAACTCGGTAAAACAATCCAGGAGACACTCCCGGAACCTCCACCCCCTCCCGATCCCGCGCCCCTCGCGGACGCGCCCTTCGACCTCGCCGCCGTCATCGCGATCCTGTCGCGTTTCACCATCGAGACGGAAGGAAACGCCCTGCACGCCGCCCTGACGACCTATCCCCCCGTGCTGGACGGTCACGCGATCACGATCTTCATCGACAACGAGCTACTCCTCGCGAAAGTCAACGAGTTGCTTCCCTCCTTCCTCGCCCGTTTCAAGCGAGAGCTGGGAAACGACCACGTCACCCTGCAATTCACGACCCGCGATGAACAACAAGAAACCGCGCCTGCCGTCAAGCACCTCTACACGGCCGCGGACAAGTTCGACCATTTCCTCGCCTCCTTCCCGGCAGTGCGGGAGCTACGCGACTGTCTCGAGTTAGAAATACCGTGAGCGCCCCGCGTTCACGGCAACAACTCCGCGAAACCCTTCTCGAGCAAAAAACGCGGGCGATACGACAACTTCGCCTTCCTCAACCCCGGCAACCCCAGGTCCTCCTCCCGGTTAATATAAAGGTACTCCACCGGGACGCGCCGCGCCAGCTCCCGGTTAATCATGTTATACGCCCCGTCGACGGAAGAATCCGCCTTCTCGATATGAACGTTAAACGTGTCGCCGGTCAGTGGCGTGCCGTAAGTGAAAGCCACCACCTTCCCTTCCACCCTCAGCACGCCCCCCAGCAAGTCCAGCTCCCGCGCGTGTTGCAGCGCCAGCGTCAACGCCTTCCGCTCGTTCGACAGGCTCCCGGACATCGTGCTGCCGCGTTGCCGGTACCACTCCTCCTCCAGCGCGAGGCATCGCGACACCAGGTCGGGCGTCAGCGGCGCGTAATCGTACGCGTACGTTCGCGTGAACTTGTTCACGTGATTGCGTTTCGCCTGGAAATCCTTCCCTTTCAGGTCGACCAGCTCCTGTCGCGCGTAAATGTAATCGAACGAGTCGCGATTCACCCGGTAACGGAACTTGCCCGGGAACTCCTCGTCCAGCCACGCCGACAGCGCGGGGAACACCCCGAAGAGCCGCGTCGCGTCGCCCCGCGCCCTGTCGCCGGCCATCAACTGTTCCAGGATCGCCCCCCGGTGCTCGCTCCCCGCGGGCACGTGATAAAAAACGCGATCCCCCTCCAGCACGAAGCGGATCACCGGCGTCCCGTCCACGACGGCGTAGCTCCCCCTCGTGAGGAACTGCCAGCTGTACAGGTTCACGAACGACAAGTTACAATCCCTGTTCCCCGTTGCCACCAGGAGTGGCGACAGGATCTCCCTGTCCTCTAATTCTATTTTCTTGAACGTTATCATTTCATTTTTGTATTAACGGCGCGCGGCGCCACCCGCGAAGGTACTCAAAAGCGATAGATACCGGAAGCCGCGCCCGCCGGCACGCGCCGCGACAGTACCGGACGGGCCTTTCACTCCCGGTTATTTTCCCGTCCCGGCGCGTGATTCAGGTTTATACCCGGTCGCCGGGGGGGCCCTCGCGATCATTTTCCCGGGGGGCGCCTTGCCGGGGATGCCGCCTTCAGTGGTCAGTGTTGCCGCCTTCAGTGGTCAGGGTTGCCGCCTTCAGTGGTCAGGGTTGCCGCCTTCAGTGGTCAGTGTTGCCGCCTTCAGTGGTCAGTGTTGCCGCCTTCAGTGGTCAGTGTTGCCGCCTACAGTGGTCAGTGTTGCCGCCTCCTCTTGTAAGAGTTGCCGCCTCCTCTTATAAGAGTTGCCGCCTCCTCTTGTAAGAGTTGCCGCCT
>JAIRKS010000233.1 GCA_031259905.1 Odoribacteraceae bacterium | reverse complement strand
AGAAGGGGACGAGCGTGACGTCGACAGGGTGCCCGGGGCCGCTGAGCGGAAGGTTCGCGGGTGATCTTTGACGGTGACGAGGCGCGGGACGATGCTTTTGTCCTCCGAGACGAGGTTGACGGCGGTCGGGTTAGACGTAGGCGTGGATGCCTCCGAGGAGGAAGGTGACGCCGATGGAGGTCATGAGCACGGCGAGCAGGGCGAGGGTGCAGTAGAGGTGGTAGGCGCGCGGGGAGCGGAAGAGGGGGAGGCTCTCGCGGTGTAGCGGGATGGCGTAGAGGAGGAGCGTGACGAGTGCCCAGGTTTCCTTGGCGTCCCATCCCCAGTAGCGTCCCCAGGAGAGGTCGGCCCAGGCGGCGCCGGTGAATATGCCCGCCGCGAGCAGGAGCACGGATGCCAGCAGGAGGTGTCGCGAGTGTCGGTAGAGGCGTCGCGAGAGGCGGGGGCGGGCGAGGGCGACGAGGCCGAGGGTGGCGATGATGAGGAGGCCGAGGTAGGCGCACGCGATGAGGGAGACGTGGGCCGCCAGCCAGGGGGTGCGCAGGACGGGTGTCTGCACGTCGAGGAGCGCGACGAGTGTCCAGGCGGCCGCGAGGGGGAGGAGCGCGAGGAGGACGCGGCGTCGCCCGGCGCGTTTCCCGGCGCGTTGCCAGGCGATGAGGCAGGCGGAGAGGCCGAGGAGGATGTAGGCGAGGCGGGTGATGGCGACGCCCCACGGGTCGCGGTTGACGAGGAGGGTGACGCCCATCTCGTCGTGGTCGTGGTCGTGGAGGTAGAGGCGGTAGGCGTCGCGGGCGACGGGGGCGTTCATGGAGGCGCGGCAGGCGTGGCCGTCGAGCTGCAGGAAGGCGTGGTAGTCGGCGGGGAGGCCGGTGGCGGGGTTGTACTCGATGTCGAAGAGGAGGAGCTTGACGTCGAAGGGGAGGGGGAGGGCGCGCCCGTCGTCCTCGCCGGTGAACGTGCCGGCGTGTTGTCCCTGGTGGAGGTGCACGTGCCCGCGTTCGGCGGCGAGGTGGGTGACGAGCGCTCCCGCGAGGACGAGCGCGAGGGCGACGTGGAAGGCGAACGTGACGGGGCGCCGGTAGAGGGCGACGCGGGTGGTGTACGCGAGTGCCGCGATGCCGAGCGTTGCCCAGGCGACGATGAACCACGGGGCGTGGTATATCCACTGGCGGGCGGCGTCTTCCCGCGCTTGCTCGATGATCGTGGCCGCGGCGAGGGCGGGGAGGAGGGCGACGAGCGTGCCGAAGGCGATGTTCTTGAGGAGAGGCGTGGTGTTGTTCATTGGTTGTCTTGCTGGTGTCGCGCGGGTCGGGAAGGGGAGGGGAGGGCGCGTGCCGGCGTTATATTGCCTCGAGGAACTTGACGAGCGCTTCCCTGTCTTCTCTTGACATTTTACGGAATTTCTCCTTGCAGGGTTTGGCCTCGCCGCCGTGCCAGAGGATGGCCTCGGGGTAGTCGCGGGCGCGGAGGTCGTGGAGCATGTCGGTGTAGCCTGAGGTGACTTTCATGAGGCCCCGTCCCCAGAGGGGCGTGGTGCGGCAGACGCGGGCGCGTCCCGGCTCGTGCATCTCGAGGTCGTGGCGGAGGAGATCGGTGTACGGGAATATCTTCTGGTTGGAGAGGGCCGGTAGCGGCGCGTAGTCGGTGCGCGTGGTCCAGGAGGGGCGGTGGCAGGCGGTGCAGCCGGTCTCGTTGAAGAGCGTTCGCCCGCGCTGGACGACGGGATTGTCAAGGTCGCGCGCGGCGGGGACGGCGATGCCCCGGTGCCATACCATGAATGCCTCGTAGTCCGCGGCGGTCATCTCCGGCGGCAGGTCGCGGGCGAGGAGGTAGGCGAGGATTTCCTCTCCCGTCTGGCCGAGCGCCTGCTGGACGTCCGGGTCGGCTGCCGAGAGCCTGGCGTACGCGTCGGTGATGTAGTGGTAGGCGCGGTCGGGACGGGTGACGTTGGTAATGTTCCATATGGCGTTGGATCCCGGGCCGTTGTCGAGGGTGGCGCGGGTGCAGAGGTAGGTGAATCTCCCGGGGTGTTTGCCGGGGTAGTAGGGGTTGAGGCCCGTCTCGTCGATGTCCGCGCCGATGACTCCGACGCAGTACCCTCGCTCGACCTCGGCGGCGTGCTGGGCGCGGAGATCCTCGTCGGAGATGGCGTCGAGGAGGGCGACGCCGTATAGCCCGATGGTGGCCTCGATGCTGGCGGCGTGCCGGCTCATGTCGAAGTCGGGGAAGAGGATGGCGGACTGGTCGATGGTGACGCGCGGGTAGACGAGTTCGTAGGCGGTGCCGTCCTCGTACTTGTTGCCGTGCTCGTCGACGTAGGGTAGCCACTGGAGGTGGACGCCGGCCTCGTCGACGGGGGGCTTGAAGGGGGGGACGGCGGAGGTTTGCGTCATGCCGGTGAAGTGGGAGGTGGCCAGGGGGAGGTCGGGTAGCGACGGGTCGTAGATCATGAGCAGGTAGCTGTTGCGACTGTCGGAGGTGTCGAACTTGTCGACGCGTTTCCCGCGCCCGCCGTAGCTGGGGTGGCACGCGATGCACGATTTGCGGATGTACACGGGGCCGAGGCCGGAGTAGCTCATGGAGTTGTCGGCGACGAAGCTCTTCTCGGCGACGCGTTCACCGCGCATGAATTGCTGGTAGAGGAGCGGGTCCTCGCTGATGATGTTCATCGGTTGCCGGTAGGCGCGCGAGGTGGCGTTGAATACCGTCCCGTTGACGCCCCCGGCGTACCATTCTTCACTGTATTGTTTTTCCTTGACGGCGTCCCCGCCGGAACAGGCGGCTGCCGTCAGCAGGAGCAGCACGCGGGTGATTGTCGTTCGTCTTCCCATTTCTTAGTATTATAGTATCTCCGGTAGCGCGTCGAAGAGTTGTTGCAGTTCGTTGCAGGCGTCGACGGCGGCGCCTACTTGCTCGCTGTTGACCTGGTCGCGGACGACCTCGTAGAATGATTTGCCGCCGGTGCCGATGGCGGCGATCTTTTCGAGACACTCTTCTATCTTGGCCTTGACGCGGCTGTCGAGGTCGGCGTCGATCTGCCGGACGAGAGAGGAGAGGGTGACGGTCTGCCGGGTGTTGTCGTTGACACCCCCGAGGTAGGCGTTCTTTATGCTCTTGATGTTGTTGCGGTAGTCGTCGATGGAGTGCCAGCTGTACCACGATTCGACCTCCATGACGTTCCCCGCGACGTAGGGTGCCTCTATCTTGGTGGTGCCTACCTCACCGGCGATCTCGGCGGCCCCGACGGCGATCTCGCTCAGCGCGTCGGCCCACGAGGAGTAGCCGTCGGCGGTGGTGAGCTTGCGGGCGAAGTTCTTGTAGTAGCTGTTATTGTCGAGGTGCGCGACGACGTCGGGGTTTTCCCGGAAGACGATCTTCATCTCGTCGGTGACGTTTTCCTCGCCTACCCACGCGACGTACGCCAGGACGCAGTCCCACACGAGCGCGTCGGTGGCGGCGGTGAGGTAGTTCAGCTCGGCGGTGCTGAGGTCGGCGACGGGACGCGACTGGCCGTCGCGGTACAGGAGGTATTCCGTGACGTGGAAGCCGATGACCTCGGCGTCTTTCTGCCACGCCTCTTGCCCGGTGAGTCCCGTGCCGCTGGCGAGTTCACTTTGTATGTCTTCCAGCTCGAGCGGCCACGAGTCGATGTGCCCGTCGATGTCGAGGGCGTTCTCGCCTACCGGCCCGAAGAGGAATGCCTCGCTGAGTTCCCACCACACGCGGGCGTTCATCCACGCGTCGGAGGCGGCTTGCATGTTCTCGTTAGTCGGGGTGTTTTTTAGCTTCTCGTTCGCGGCCCGCATCTCCAGGGCGGCGGTGGCGAGGGAACGGTAGGTGGGGATGATTGTCGTGTTGACGTACTGCTCGAGGATACCCCGGTACAGTTCGGCGTTTTGTTCCTCGTTCGTGTTGTTGTTGTCCTCGCAGGCTGTCGACGCGAGGATGATCGACAGGCAGGAGATCCAAAAGGTAAATTGTTTCATGGTTACGTGATATTAGCGTGTGAATATTCCGGAGTAAGCGATGCCGACGGAGAAGGCCGGCTCGTTGTTGTAAGGGGCGCGCAGTCGCCTGGCCGAGTACTCGGCCTTCACGACGATGCCCTCGACGGGGAAGTAGTTGATCCCCGCGCTGGTGATGTATTTCCGGCTCCATGCCTTGGCGGTGACGCCGTCGGCGACCTTGTACATGGAGTCGTAGAACCCGTGGTGGGCGTAGAGGTATAGCTTGTCGCCGCTGTCGCGACGGCGAAGGAGGGAGAAGATGTCGTACGCTACCTCCGCGTAGGCGCCGAGCGCGTCCGACGCGACGTCGGTGCGCGGCGAGGGGCTGGCCGAGGGGAGGCGCTTGTTGACTAACGAGATCGCGCGGGAGTCTCCGAGGTGACCGGCTACCACGCTTGCCCGCGCGATGACGTGCCGTGCGTCGTACACGGCGTCGAACGCGCCGATGGTGACCGCTCCTTTCAGGTCTTGCTGCTCGTAGCGCTCTGGCTTGAGGGTGTTCCGCGCGCTGTTGCCGTGGTAGGCGCTCAGGGCGACGCGTAGTCCCGGGAACGAGCGGTTGTCGACGCGGAACGCGCCCGCGTAGGAGGTGGCGATGGAGAACTCGTAGGGAGACGTGCTCCCTCCCTGTATCCAGTTGGCGTTATTGAAGCGCTCGGCGTCCAGTCCAGCGATGAATTGTGCCTCGTAGCTCCACTTGCCGGCTTGCCCGTGGAGGCTGATGCCCGTCTCGTGCCACGTGCAGGGGAGAATGGCGCTCTCTTCCTCGGGACGCGAGACGGTGAGGTATTCCGTCGGCATGTGATAGCGGTTCGTCAGGCCGACCGGGACGACGACGTGGCCCGCGCGCAGGTTGATGGCAGGCGACCAGCTTTTCTCGATCCAGAATTGTTCGATGGCGACCTCGCCGCCTTTCTCGATCTCGGTCTCGTACTCGCCCGTCTCCTCGTTTTCTATCTCGTACGTCGCGCCGGTACCGCCGTGCTCGAACTCGATCTCGGTGGACATTTTCCAGCCGCGCCCGAAGTCGTAACTCGCGTAGAAGACCACGCGCGGGATGTCGAAGCGGCCGTGCGTCTTGTCTTTATACGTGGCCGGGGCCGTGTAACGTGCCGCGTTGTCGCTATAGAACGCGCGTTGCATGATCGCCTCACCGTAGCCGCCCAGCGTGAGGCGGGAGGGGGACGCGTCGATCTCTTGCGCCGATACCGTCCCGGCGATCGGGAGCAGGAGGGTTAGAAAGAGGGGGGAGAAGAGTGGTCTCATCGTGTATTCATGTATTTTTTCGAGACGGCGAAGGTCGTTTCCCGCGACGGGCCGTGCAATCCCTATTAATGGGGATTCTGTTTCCCGCGCGATCCCTACTCGCGGGGGCTTCCCGTTCAAGGGAATTTTGTCTTTCTTCGCGGGAAATCAAGCGTTAAAACACATGGGTCAAGAGATAGAACGTAAATTTCTGGTGCGCGGCGAGTTCAAGTCGCACGCGTTTCACGCCGCGCGGGTGACGCAGGGGTATCTTTCTTCCGTGCCGGATCGCGTGGTGCGAGTCCGCGTGACGGGGGAGAAGGGGTTTATCACGGTCAAGGGGCCTGGTGACGCGTCGGGGGTGAAGCGTTTCGAGTGGGAGAAGGAGATCCCCGCGGACGAGGCGTGCGAGCTGCTGGTGCTCTGCGAACCGGGAGTCATCGAGAAGACGCGCTACCTGGTGAAGGTCGGGAAGCACGTGTACGAGGTGGACGAGTTCCACGGGCCGCGCGAGGGGTTAGTCATCGCGGAGCTGGAGCTTGCCGACGAGGAGGAACTTTTCGAGAGACCGGACTGGTTGGGCGAGGAGGTGACCGGCAATCCCGCGTACTATAATACCGCGCTGGCAAGGGGGTACCGCGAGGAACAAGCTGGAGGATGAACGAGTGGCGCCGTGCGCCGGGCAAATCAACGGCAAAACGAGTGCTGGTGTCAGGGCAAATGCGCCTTGACGTGACAATGTCGGCTGCCGACAGAGCAATGTCCACGGTGGACAGAGCAATGTCCAGCGTGGACAGAGCAATGTCCACGGTGGACAGAGCAATGTCCAGCGTGGACAGAGCAATGTCCAGCGTGGACAAAGCAATGTCCAGCGTGGACAGAGCAATGTCCAGCGTGGACAGAGCAATGTCCAGCGTGGACAGAGCAATGTTCGGCAGTCAACTTAATAAAGTATCCACTTCACGGCATCGGCATAGATGACCTGGATGGTTTTATCCCCTCGATCACTCAAAATCACCTTACATTCTCCTTGTTGTAATGTAAAACGTCCAAGCGAGAACCACTTCCCCGGTAGGAGAAATGCATAGGCATAGTCTACAAAAACCTCTTCCGTACCGCCCGCGTGAGTGACCGTGTA
>JAIRKS010000196.1 GCA_031259905.1 Odoribacteraceae bacterium | reverse complement strand
CACCTGGTTCTCCTCGTGGCTCTGGCCACTATCCGTCTTCAACGGTATCCTCGACCCGGACAACGAGGAAATCAATTACTACTACCCGACGGGAGACCTGGTATCGGGTCCGGACATCCTCTTCTTCTGGATCGCCCGGATGATCGTCGCCGGCTACGAGTATCGCGGGACGAAGCCCTTCAGCAACGTCTACCTGACGGGACTCGTGCGCGACAAGCAGCGCAGGAAAATGTCCAAAACCCTTGGAAACTCCCCCGACCCCCTCGAGCTAATCTCCCGTTACGGGGCCGACGGCGTGCGGGTAGGGATGTTGCTCTGCTCCCCGGCCGGCGGCGACCTGCTCTTCGACGAGAGCCTGCCCGAGCAGGGACGCAATTTCACTACCAAAATATGGAACGCCTTCCAGCTCGTCAGCAACTGGCAGGTGGCGGACCTTCCCCAGCCGCCTCACTCCCGGCTGGCGCTGGAATGGTTCGAGAGCTTCCTCCGCGAAAGCGTCAAAACGCTCGACCTGCAGTTCAGCCAATACCGCGTCTCCGAGGCGTTGATGACCGTCTACACGGGATTCCGCGACGAGTTCTCCTCCTGGCTGCTCGAGATCATCAAGCCCGCTCGCGGCCTCCCCGTCGACCGGGCCACGCGCGAAACGTGCATCACCCTCTTCGAGCGGCTCCTTCAGCTCCTCCACCCCTTTATGCCCTTCATCACCGAGGAAATCTGGCAACAACTGAGGGAACGAAAAGAAGGCGAGAGCATCATGATCTCCCGCCTGCCGGACGTCGGGGACCCCGACGACACCTTGCTCGAGGACTTCGAGCGCGTCAAGGGAATCACTGCGGCCCTCCGCAACCTCCGCGCAGGACATGACGTCGCCTCCAGGGAAACGCTGGAATTAAAAGTAAAGCGGCACGAACGGCATCCTCGTCGCCTCGAGAGCGTGCTACTAAAAACGGGAAACCTCGCGTCCATCGAGGAGGTCAGCGAGACTCCGCCGGGAAGCTGGAGTTTCATCGTCGACACGGTGGAATACTTCGTGCCGGCCACCGGGAAAATAGACGTGGCCACCGTGAAAGCCGGGCTTGAAAGCGACCTCGCCTACGCGAAAGGCTTCCTCGCCTCCGTGATGAAAAAACTAAACAACGAGAAATTCATCAACGGGGCGCCGCCCGCCGTCGTCGAGAACGAGCGGAAAAAACAGGCCGACGCCACGGCAAAAATCCGCGCCATCGAGGAACAACTCTCCCGTCTCTCCTGAAAAAGATCACCCGCGCGCGACATTGTCACTAAAACGTTACCAGGTCGTAACGTTCCCGTTATCGCGCGTCCCTACATTCGCGACATGCCGGCGAACGGTTTGTCGCGACAGACATGCCCGCGGCATTTTATGCATCAAGAGTTACAGGTGAGTTTCTTCGAAAAAAGGGTGACCCGCGCGAGCAGGTCACCCTCCATTTTTCATCGAATCGCGCGGGACGAGGCGGCGGTGTCCCCTCCCCCCGGCGAGATCAAAGCCCGCGCGCGGCGTTGCTTCCCGCCAACTTCTCGCCGACCTTCTCGATCATCTCTCGCGTCATCGCGGGAAGATCGTACGCGGGACGCCATCCCCACTCCTCCCGCGCGCAAGAATCGTCCATGCTATTGGGCCAGCTATCGGCGATCGCCTGCTTCACGGGATCAACGTCATAAGAGAGGCGGAACGCGGGCACGTGCCGGCGGATAGCGGCAGCGATCTCCTCCGGGTCAAAACTCATGGCGGCGATATTAAAACTATTCCGGTGCTTCAACCGGGCGGGATCGGCCTCCATGAGCCGCACCACGGCGTCGAGAGCGTCGGGCATGTACATCATGTCCATGTACGTCCCGGCCTTGATATTACACGTGAACGCCCCCTCGCGGACGGCGGCGTGAAAAATCTCCACGGCATAATCGGTAGTCCCTCCCCCCGGCGGTGTCACGTGCGAGATCAACCCCGGGAAGCGCACGCTACGCGTATCCACGCCGAAGCGGTGAAAATAATAATCGCTCAACAACTCCCCCGCCACCTTGCACACGCCGTAGATCGTCGTGCTCGCGCGCTGGATCGTGTCCTGCGGGGTTTTATCCTTCGGCGTATCCTTCCCGAAAGCGCCGATAGAGCTTGGGGTAAACACCGCGCACCCGCGTTCCTTCCCGATACACAGCGAGTGCGTGAGCGCCCCGATATTAATATTCCACGCCAGCTCCGGGTTCCTCTCCCCCGTGGCCGACAACACGGCGACGAGATTAAAAATAGTATCCACCCGGTATTTCCCGACGAGATGATTAAAAGCCTCCCCGTCGAGAGCGTCCAGCACCTCGAAAGGGCCGTCACCGGGGATACCCTCGCGTCGTCCCGCGTTGACATCTGTCGCGATCACGCGATCGTTCCCGTAAATCCCCCTGAGGTGAGGCACCAACTCGGAGCCAACCTGACCGCCCGCGCCGAGGACTAGTATTCTTTTCATAAAACAGTTTTTTTAATAACTTACAATGATATTCTTTTCGCTGGATTCTGACGCGAAAATAGAAATAAAATCGGCATGAAACCATGAATCTCGTTGTCCCGGACTGAAAATATCGAGACCGGCGCGGTGGCTTCCCCGTGCGGGTCGGGGGAGGCGGGAGACTCGCCCCGGGAGCGCTGGGAAGGGCGTGAACGGGTAAAATAAGGTGGACGCGAAAAAAAATAGTTAGAAAACGAGGGGGGATTGTTTTTTGGTAAGGAAAAACGCGCTACATTCGCACCGTACACTTAAAACCACGAAACATAATGTACTAAACAAAGAAGAAATATGAACGATCAATATCATAAAACAGCTAACATGGAGCAGGTTGAAGATTTAAGGATTTTTACGTG
>JAIRKS010000132.1 GCA_031259905.1 Odoribacteraceae bacterium | reverse complement strand
ATTCTTGCTCGACGGCGGCGGCAAAGACGAGGATCTTGCTGAAGAATCCGGCGAAGGGGGGGATGCCGGCGAGGGAGAAGAGGGCGATCATCATGACGAAGCTCAGGCGCGGGTTGGTGGAGTAGAGGCCGTTGTAGTCGTCGATGGTTTCTTTCCCGGAGCGACGCTCGATGACGGTGATGACGCCGAAGATGGCGAGGTTGGAGACCATGTAGACGAGCACGTAGTAGACGAGGCTTGCCATGCCGGCGGCCGATCCGCTGATGACGCCCAGGAGGATGTAGCCCGCCTGGGAGATGGAGGAGTAGGCGAGGAAGCGTTTCAGGTTTTGCTGGCGAAGGGCGAAGAGGTTGGCCACGGTGATGGTGGCGATGGTGGTCCAGAAGAGGATGGCTTGCCACTGGTCGATCAGGTTGCCGAAGACCTTGCAGAGGATGGTCATGAGGACGAAGGCGGCGGCTCCCTTGGAGATGACCGATAGGTAGGCCGTGACGCTCGTGGGCGCTCCCTCGTAGACGTCTGGCGTCCACTGGTGGAAGGGGACGAGGGAGAGTTTGAAGCCGAGGCCGGCGAAGAAGAGGACGAGGGCGAGTACCTGGAGGGGCGTGCCGGTGATCGCGCCGGGGATGTCCGCGAAGTAGAGGGTGCCGACCGTGCCGTAGAGGAGGGAGATGCCGTAGAGGAGCAGGCCCGACGCGAAGATGGCCGTCAGGATGTACTTGGCGCCGGCCTCGGCGGAGCGGTCGCGGTGTTTGTCGAAGGCCACGAGGGTGGCTACCGGGATGGAGGCGAGTTCCAGGCCGATGTAGAAGAGGAGGAAGTGGCCGGCGGAGATCATGATGTACATGCCGAGCAGGGTGAAGAGCGTGAGCATGTAGAATTCTCCCCGGCGCGCGGCGGACGGTTTTTCTCCTAACCATTCGCGCGCTTGCAGGAAGACGAGGAGCGTGCCGACGGCGAGGATGCTCTTGATGATGCTGGCGAGCGGGTAAAGGTTGTACATGCCGCTGGCGAGCGGGTAGACGCCCGCGCTCGACTGGCCGGCGACGGGCGTGTCGCCGAAGACGGCGAGGGCCGCGCTCGCCGGGCAGCAGGTCAGCAGGACGTGTATCCCTACCAGCAGGCAGGCTACCGGGTGGAAGTATGCCTGGCTTCGCCTGGAGCCGAAGATGTCGTGGAGGAGCAGGATGACGATGACCGCTATTAGCGAGAGTTCTTCTTTCAGGTAGATGAAGTTGGAGTAGTCCATGTCGCGTGAAATGATTTACAGGTTTACGTTTTGGATGACCGGCAGGAGGCTGTCGTTGATCATGTCCGATAGCCAGAGGGGGTAGAGGCCGATGCCGGCAATGGCGAGGATGAGGACGATGGTGGAGGTGCGCTCGTACCAGTTGGCGTCGCTCAAGGCCAGGTGGTGACGGTCGGTTACCGGCCCGTGGAGGATTTTACCGACGACGCGCAGGATGTATACCGCCGTGATGACGATCGAGGTGCAGGCGAGGATGGTGAAGACACGGTGGAAGGTGTCCTCGTGAAGGAACGCCCCGACGAAGACGGTCATCTCGGCCACGAAGCCGCTGAGGCCCGGTAGGCCGAGGGATGCCAGACCGGCGATCACGTAGCAGACGCCCAGGAAGGGCATGACTTTCATCAGGCCGCCCATCTCGCGGATGTCGCGCGTGTGGGTGCGCCCGTAGATCATCCCGATCAAGGCGAAGAAGAGGGCCGTCATGAGGCCGTGGGAGAGCATCTGGAGGATCGCGCCGTTCATCGCCGTCTGGTTGAGCATCAGGATGGCGAAGAGTACCAGCCCGCAGTGGCTCACGGAGGAGTAGGCGTTGATGTATTTCAGGTCGGTTTGCACGATGGCCGAGTAGGCCCCGTAGATGACGCTGATGCCTGTCAGGATGATGAAGATCCACGAGAGGTCGTGTGCCGCCTCCGGCATCAGGTAGATCGCTACCCGGAAGCACCCGTAGCCTCCCAGTTTCATGAGCACCCCGGCGTGTAGCATCGATACCGCCGTCGGGGCGGAGGCGTGACCGTCGGGCGACCACGTGTGGAACGGGAAGAGCGCGCCTAACACGCCGAATCCCACGAAGACTAACGGGAAGAGCCAGTGTTGCGCTTGTTCGGGGATGTGACCCCGCGCGATTTCCAGCAGGTCCATCGAGGATTCGCCGGAGAGGAAGTAGATGCCGAGTATGCCAAGGAGCAGGAGGGCAGAGCCGGCCATTAGCATCAAGGTTAATTTCATGGCCGAGTATTCTTTTCGCCCGCTTCCCCATATCCCGATCAGCAGGTACATCGGGATGAGCGCGATCTCGTAGTACATGAACATCGTGAAGAGGTCTATCGAGATGAAGAACCCGAAGACGCCCGTCGAGAGTAGGCTGAACCAGAGGAAGAATTCTTTTTCGAGGAATTCCATTTTCCACGAGGCGAAGACGCCCGTGAAGACGATGATCGAGGAGAGGAGGAGCATCGCGACCGAGATGCCGTCTACCCCGACCGAGTAGTGTATGTTTAACGGGGCGTACCACGAGCATCTCGCCGTGAAGAGCATTTCTGCCGTGTTGCCCGCGGCTCGCTCGCCAAGGTACGCGAAGACGAGTCCGGCGGATAACGCCAGCAAGAGGGAGGCGCCGGTGACCATCACGAGACGGATTTGTCGCAGGTTTTTCGAGAGAAATAGCCCGACCATCATCAGTACCGGCACGAGGACGAATAGGGATAGGAAGTTCATATCGCGTGTGTTTTAAAGTCCGTTGAATGAAAGTTGCAGTAGTACCTGCCCGTCTCTGCCGTGAATTTCAGCAGCGTGTAATCCCCGCCGTCCGCGCCCCCGGTGTAGTATTTCGCGTATTCGTCTTGCCACAGCGCTTGTTTCACGCGCGTATCGTCCACGATCTCCATCGTGCCTTTCAGCATGACGGCGCGGAAGAATCGCTTGTCGTAAAAGTACACGCACGCTTTCGGGTTGTGCCGGTATTGCTTGACTTTCGTTGACGGGCCGTTCGTGTGCCAGTAGAAGGTGGTGATGCCTTCTCTTTTACAGGGGGCCAGCATGGCTTTCGTGTTCGGGAATCCTTCTTCGTCGACGGAGCTGATGAAGGAGACGTTCTGGCTATCTATTAAGTTCCCGATGGTGTCTTCCGGATGTTTCATCTTCATGTTTTTAGACAAATAATACAAGTACCGTGATCAGTAACGTGCCCAGCAAGATGACCATCACGTATTGTTGCAGTTGGCCCGACTGGAAACCCCGGATGGAGTACGATACCCGTCGCGAGAGTGTCGCGAAGCCGTTCATCGTGCCGTCCACGACGTGGCGGTCGAACCACGCGACGGGTCTCGATATCCCGTTGAATATAACCTTCTTGGTGATGAAGATGTAGAGATCGTCGAGGTAGAAACGATTGAAGGCCGCGGCGTGAAGCCCGCGGAACGAGGTGGCCAGGCGATCGGGGATCGTGCTTTCCCCGCGGTAGAAGAGGGTGGCGATCCCGATGGCAATTAGCGCTATCGCCACGCTCGCGGAGGCGACTGCCCAGTCGAGGTGGATGATGTACTCGGTGCTATCGCTGGTGACAAATTTACCGAACGGGATGAATCCCGCGACCAGCGTCACGGCAGCCAGGAGGATCAAAGGCACGGTCATGGAGCCGGGCGCCTCGTGCGGGACGTGATCGTGATGATTTGCCTTGTTCCAGAATACCCGGTAGTAGAGACGGAACATGTAAAATGCTGTCAAGCCGGCCGTGAAACTCATCACCATGCCCAACACGGGGCTGAAGTGGAAGGTGGCTGCCAGAATCTCGTCCTTGCTGAAGAATCCGGAGAAGGGGGGGATACCCGCGATGGCCAGGCAAGCGACGAGGAACGTGAGGTGCGTGATCGGGAGGTATTTCCGTAGTCCTCCCATGCGCGTCATCTCGTTGCTGTGCACGGCGTGGATGATCGCGCCGGCCCCGAGGAAGAGTAGCGCCTTGAACATCGCGTGGGTGAAGAGGTGGAACATGGAGGCCATGTATCCCAGCCCCTCGTGTCCTTCCATGCCGGAGACGCCCAGTCCCACCATCATGAAGCCAATCTGCGAGATCGTGGAGAAGGCTAACACTCGTTTGATGTCCGTCTGCACGCACGCCACGACGGCCGCGTAGAGAGAGGTGACCGCACCCACGACGGCCACGAGTACCAGCACGTCGGGGGCCTCCAGGTAGTAGACCGGGAAAAGGCGTGCCACGAGGTATACGCCGGCAACGACCATCGTCGCCGCGTGAATCAAGGCGGAGACGGGCGTGGGACCTTCCATCGCGTCCGGTAACCAGACGTGCAGAGGGAACATGGCCGATTTACCGGCGCCTCCCATGAATATTAGCGCCACGGCCCAGCTGATCACGGAGCATCCCATGAAGGAGATTCCCTCCATCCCGGCGAACAGCGCCGTGTCCCCGGAGGTCAGGCGCTCGAAATCGAACGTCCCCGTGTAGAACGAGAGCAGCAGGATACCTATTAAAAAACCGAGATCCGCGAAGCGCGTGACGATAAATGCTTTCTTGGAGGCGGCCACTGCCTCCGGTTTCGTGTAGTAGAAGCCGATCAACAGGTAGGAGGAGACCCCGACTAGCTCCCAGAAGATGTACATTTGGAAGATGTTGGTCGCCACCACCAGTCCCAGCATGGAAAAGGTGAAGAGGGAGAGGAACGCGTAGTAGCGCTGGAATCCCCGTTCCCCATGCATGTAACCGATGCTGTAAAGGTGCACCATCAAGGAGACGGTCGTGATTACCACGAGCATCATCACCGCGATCGGGTCAAGCAGGATGCCCAGGTCGATGTGTAATTTCTCCGTGAAGTTCAACCACGTGAAGTTCACGGGCGTTAGTTTCTCGAAAATCCCGTCGACCTTTGCCGTCGTGAAGTAGTGCCACGCCGTGATATAAGACAAACAAGCCGAAATGGCCAGGACGATTGTCCCGGTATATCCTGCCGCGCGCGGCGTCAGTCTCTTCCCCACCAGCCCGAGGAACAGGAACGACAGGAACGGCAAGAGTACTATGAAAAGTGTATATTCCATGTGTTATCGATGTTTATCATGATTAATCCTTCAGTTGACCGAGGTTCCTTACCTGGATATTCCGGATATTGCGATAAATGTTGATGATAATCGCGATAGCAACCGCTGTCTCGCAGGCGGAAACGCCGATAGCAAACAACGTGAAGAAGAAACCTTCCAGTTGACCGGGAAAAAGAAAACGGTTGAATAACGCGAAATTAATATCCACCGAATTCAAGATTAACTCGATCGAGATCAATATCGCCAACAAGTTGCGACGGGTGAGAAACCCGTATACCCCGGCGAAGAACATGACGGCGCTCACGACGAGATAATATTCTAAATGTAATCCTTCCATGACTCTTTTCTATTTTATCGTTTTCGCGCGATCATGATTCCCCCGATGATGCAGGCCAGCAGCAGGATACTAATGACCTCGAAGGGGAGCAAGTACTGGTATTTCCCCGTTCCCATCAAGGCCGTCCCGATCTCTTTCACCGGCACTTCGCCCCCTGCGAGGCGGGAAGAGCCAAAGGGGTGCGTGAGGAGCAGGAAGAGGGTGATTCCCACCCCGGCGACAGCGGCGAGTGCCCCGGCCAGCACCTTGCTATTCTTTAATCTTTCCAGCTTCTCGTCTGCCTGTTGGTTCGTCAGCAAGATCGAGAAGACGTAAAGGATGATGATCCCTCCTGCGTAGATGGTGAGCTGCACCGCGCCCAGGAACGAGTACTCGAGTTGGAAGTAAATCCCGGCCGTGGCGAACAACACGAACAGCAAGTACGTTGCCGAACGCAAGATCCGCCTAGTAGTGACGGTCAGGATTGAAAAGACAACAATCACCGCTGCCAGCAGGAAGAAGACCGTTTCTTGTGTTGATATATTCATATTCATAAGGCGTGTATTATACGGTAATACTCTCCGCGACGGGCTTGGGCGCCAGGGTCGATCCATCGCGGTTCAACTTGTGCACTAACTTCTCGCGGGTGAAGACGGCATGTTCGAACGTGGGAATGAAATCCAGCGCCTGTTGCGGGCACGTTCGCGCGCACAACTGACAAAAGAGACAACTCCCGTGATCGTAGCGATACTCGACCAGCACCTTCTTTTTCTTTCCCGTTTCATCGGTCATCATCTCGCTCGTCAGGCGGATCGTGCCGTTCGGGCAATTGACCTCGCAGATCCCGCAAGCGATGCACTTGTGGTGATTCTGGCTGTCGTGCAGCAACACCAGTTCCCCGCGGAAACGGTCAAACATGACCAGCTTCTTCCGGTTTTCCGGGTAACACTCCGTCGTTTTCTTGCGGAAAAATACCCGGAGCGTGACGCGCATACCGACGAGCAAGGAATGCAGTCCCTTGAAAAAATTGACGAAATATCTATTTACGCTATTCATGCTCTCTCGTGTATTAAAAATGTAACTTGTAGACCACCACGATCACCATCAGTAGCAAGTTCAGGAGATTGATCGGGAGCAGGTACTTCCACTCCAGGCGGAGCAGCTGGTCAATACGCAGGCGGGGAAACGTCCACTTGAACCACATGATCACGAAGATCATCACCCCCACCTTGCCAAGAAACCAGAAGAGCGAGGGGATGTAATCCATCACCTCGTTGAAGCCCTCCCACCCGGGGACATGCAGCGGCATCCATCCTCCCAGGAAAAGGGTGGTAGCGACGCCGGCCACGATAAACATGTTCAGGTACTCGGCCAGGTAGAAGAAGCCGAAGTGCATCCCGGAATACTCCGTGTGATACCCGGCCGTCAACTCGGAATCGGCTTCCGGCAGGTCGAAAGGCCCGCGGTTCGTCTCCGCCGTTCCCGCCACGAGATAGATCACGAAGGCGATCAACGCCGGGAGATGCCCCTTGAAGAGGAACCACCCGTCGGCTTGTCCCTCCACGAGTTCCGTGACCTGCAGGGTACCGGAGAGCACGACCATCGTCAGGATGGATAACCCGATAGACAACTCGTAACTGATCATCTGCGCGCCGCTTCGCATGGCGCCGATCAGCGAGTACTTGTTATTACTTGCCCACCCGGCAAGCAGTATCCCCACGATGCCGATCGAGGAGACAGCGACCAGGAAGAATATCCCGACGTTAAAGTCCAGTACCTGCAAGCCCCTCGCGAACGGGAGGCAGGAGAAGGCCGCCACCGAGGCGATGATCACGATATACGGTGCCAGGCCGAAGAGGAAGCGGTCGACGTGCTTGATCTCGATGATCTCCTTGGTCAGCATCTTGAGCATGTCCGCGACGCTCTGCAGTATCCCGAACGGCCCCACCCGGTTCGGTCCCAGGCGGCACTGGAACCACGCGCACACCTTCCGTTCCACGTAAATCAACGCCAGGGCGATGACCGCGTACCCCAGCAACAACGCCAGCCCGACAAGGACGCACTCTACCACGGTAGCCGCCGCGTCGGGCATCAACCCCCGGAGGAGTTGGTCGATCCATTGTGTGATAATTGAAAAGTCAAACATCCTATGAATATATTACATGAGAGATTACCGGTCGACGTCCGGCACGATATAATCCAGTGTACCGCCAATCGCGATCAGGTCGGCGATCTTGCTCCCCCGCGCCAGGCGCGGCACCACCGATACCAGCGGGAAGCTCGTCGAGCGGAACTTCAAGCGGTAGGGTGTTTTCTCGCCGCGGCTTTCGATGTAGACGCCGAACTCTCCGCGGCTCCCTTCCACGCTCTTGAAATAGCGTCCTTCCGGGAGCTTGATCACCGGCTTCGTCTTCACGGCGAAATCTCCTGCCGGGATATTGTCCACCAGCTGCTCGAGTATCCGCAGTGACTCCACGATCTCCTTCACGCGTACCAGGTAACGGCGGTAAGAATCTCCCTCCGTGTACACGATTTCATCGAACTCCACCTTGTCATACACCCCGTACGGTTTCCGTTTCCGCACGTCGCACGCCCAGCCGGAAGCGCGACCAGACGGGCCGGTGACGCCAAAAGAGATCGCATCTTCCCGCGACAGCACCCCGATCCCTTCCATCCGTTGTCGCGCGATCACGTTACCGGTAAAGACCTGGTCGTACTCCTTCAACATCGGCGGGAGGTACTTGATGAACTCCTTGATCCGCCGCGTGAGATTCAGGTGAATATCGGCGGAGACGCCGCCGATCACGTTATAATGCTGGATCAGTCGCCCGCCGGTTGTCTCCTCCATGATATCGAGGACCTTCTCCCGGTCGCGAAACCCGTAGAAGAAGGCCGTCAGCGCGCCCAGGTCCATGCAGAGCGTCGACCAGAAGAGCAGGTGCGACGACAAGCGGTTCAACTCGTCCATGATCGTGCGGATATACTTCACGCGTTCCGTCACCTCCACCTGCAGCGCCTCCTCGATACAGAGGCACAAGGCGTGCCGGTGCTGGTGCGCGGCCAGGTAATCCAGGCGATCGGCGAGCGGCAACATCTGCCGGTACGACAAGCTCTCGCACATCTTCTCGATCCCCCTGTGGATATACCCGCAATGGACGTCCACCTTCTTCACGATCTCCCCCTCGAGCGCGACCCTGAAGCGGAGCACGCCATGCGTGGCCGGGTGTTGCGGGCCGATGTTCACCACGTACTCCCCGTCGTCGAACAGCGCGCGCGGTTCTTCCCCGCCGTCTTCCCGGCAGGAGAACGTGACGTCCGGGGACTCCTCGCTCTCGAGCGGCACGGGATTCACCGCCTCGCTCGCGTCGTAATCCTTTCTCAGGGGGTATCCCTTCCAGTCGTTTCGCAGGAAGAGGCGTCGCGTGTCGGGATGACCAGCGAAACGGATACCGAAGTAATCGTACACCTCCCTCTCGTTCAAGTTCGCCGTCTCCCACAGGTCGGACACCGTCGGCAACACGGGACGTTCCCGTTCCCTCGTGCTCGTCTCCACGAACACGCGATGTCCCAGCGTCGTGGACTCCAGCAACAGCACCACGCCCAGCTCCTCTCCTCCCCGGTCGACGCCCGTCATGCATGCCAGGAAATCGAACCGCGTCCTGTCGTCGTCCCGCAGGAAGAGCGCCAGCGCGCGGTACTCCTCGGGCGTGGCGACAAGTGTCGGCCACGGCCCGTTCTCCTCGACCCGCGTTCCCGGGAATCTCGCGACAATATGATCTACTTGCATCGTGTCAATCGTTAACATGTTGAGACTTTTTCTCCTTCTTATTCTTCCCGCCGAGAAACCGTTCCACCTTCACCTTGCGTTGCAGCTGCATCAGCCCGTAAAGCAACGCCTCGGGGCGCGGGGGGCATCCCGGGATGTAAACGTCGACGGGGATAATCGTGTCCACGCCCTTCAGCACGTGGTATGACTCCTTGAAAGGCCCGCCGGAGATCGCGCACGCGCCCATCGCGATCACGTACTTCGGCTCGGCCATCTGGTCGTACAGGCGCTTCAACACGGGCGCCATCTTGTGCACGATCGTCCCCGCCACCATGATAAAGTCGGCCTGGCGCGGGCTGGCGCGGGTCACCTCGAAGCCGAAGCGCGCGAAGTCGTGACGGGCGGCGCCGACGGCCATGAACTCGATACCGCAGCAACTCGTCGCGAACGTCAGCGGCCACAACGAGTTCGCGCGTCCCCAGTTAATCACGTCATCGAGGCATCCCACGATGATGTTCGTGCCCGACTCCCGGAGGAGTCGCTCGAGGTACTCGTTGTCGTTAAAGTCCCCCGTTGTCATTGATTTTATTTTCACTTCCATTCCAGCGCTCCTTTCTTCCAGGCGTAGGCAAGCCCCAGCACGAGGATCGCGATAAAGAACGAGATGCTGATCAGCCCCGCGCTCCCCAGCTCCCGCGCGATGACCGCCCACGGGAAGAGCAACACCGTCTCCACGTCAAACAACAGGAAGAGGATCGCGAACAGGTAATACCCCACCTTGAACTGCATCCACGAGGAGCCGCGCGTCGGGATACCGCACTCGTAGGCTTCTCCCTTCTGCCGGTTAAACGTCCGCGGGGAGATCAACCGGGCGATCCCCAGCGCCGCGACGACCAGGAAGATCGCCGTGAGCAACACAACCACAAATAAAGTCAAGTTCATACATTCATTAATTACAGAAACATGTTACACGAGTATTTTCTCGCGTCTCGGTGACGAGAACGCGCAAAGATAGCTTTATTTCTATACCCGCTTTCAATCCCGGGACGAAAAATCGGGACAAAAGCGATTCGTCGCGTGTTGCCGGCGCCAGCGACAGGGGGAGTTCACCCGCCCCGGTGCACGCGGGACGCGACGCGGGAAGGCTTTCCCCGGCCCCTCCCCGGCGTGCTTTCCCCGCATTCCCGTCCCGATGCGTGTCCCCGCGGGGTTGCCGTCAGGTCATCCTCGCGCCCGCCCCCGGGACGACGGGAAACGCCCCGCCCGGCCTCCCGGTAAAAGGCGGCACGCGCGATAGCCTCGCACGTCCCCTCCCCGTTCCACCGCTCCCGCGCGGCAGGTCGCGACGCCTCCCGCGGCACGTTCATGGCCGGGGGGGATAGAAATCCCGGGATAAATAAATACCTTTACACGCGATGAATAACGAAAAGATCACCACGCGATGAAGATTTCCGAGGCGCACCTGGTCGAGCTCCTGAACCGGAAGGACGCGTCAGGATTCAGGGAACTGTACCGCGGGTATTACCGTACCCTCGTCAGTTTCGGGATGCACTATACCCGGCAACGGGAGACGGCCGAGGATATCGTGCAGGATCTATTTACCGGCATGTGGAAGCGCGACCTTCACTTCGACTCCATCGCGGGCTTGAAGACTTTCATGTACACCGTGATCAAAAACGCCTGCCTGAACGAGTTGAAGAGAGAACAGACGCGAAAGGATTACCTGCTCTCCCTCCCCGCCGGTGAACCGCTCGACGAGCAGGACGACCGGTTACGAATCGAGGAGGAGGTTTACCGTCACCTTCTCCTGGCCGTCGAGAAGCTCCCCGCGCGATGCCGGGAGATTTTCCAACATCACCTGCAAGGGAAGAGGAACGAGGAGATCGCCACGCTGCTAAACGTCACCATCGCCACCGTGAAAACGCAAAAGAACAGGGCCATGAATTTCCTGCGCAAGGAGATCGGCCCATTATACACTCTTCTCCTCCTGCTTTACCTTCCTTAAAAAAACCAGTCGATGATGAAACCAGATCTATACTACATCAACGCGATCTCCCGTCAAGCCAGCCGGCAGGTGTTCCGTTCAGGCTACATGAGATTTTTTTTATTCCTGGCTTACGCGGCGGTATGCTTCCTGCACGTTAACTACCACGGCAGCCGGCTCTCCGGGGTGACCTTGTCGTTAACCGGCACGTCGTCACTCATCCCCTACACGAACATCTACCTGTTCACGCTCCTGCTGCTGGTGCCGGTCGCTTTCCGGGTCGACTCCCTGCTCCGGAAGCAGAAAAGATACCCGGACGCCGTGACCCGCGCTCGCCCGGCGGGCAACGACGAGTACATCCTGGGCGTCACGTGGGGCGTGCTACGGGTAATCTTTTTCACGGGAGCCGTATCCTCGTGCATTGCCGCCGTGGTAAACCTGTTCGCCAGCAACTTCCCGTTCAACGGGTGGCTATACCTGTTTTACTTCGTCACCCTGCTTGTTCCCTCGTTCGTTTTCATCGTGGGGATGTCCCTCTTTACCGGCGTCGTCGTCAGGCATCGAGGGATTGGCGTGCTTGTATTATCGGGCGTGCTCGCGCTGTCATTCTTTCCCCCGGGACACGCTTTAGACCCGCTCGGTATCACGTTGGCCGGCGCGTTCTCGGACGTGACCGGTCTCGCGGGGATGGACTATTTTATTATACAACGATTCGCGTGGCTACTCGCCGGTGGCGGGCTGGTGGGATTTGCCATCGCCTCGTTTGACCGGCTTCCCAACTCCCTGCGTTCACCCTGGCGAGCGCGAGGCATTGCCTCGTTGCTTCTCCTTGCCGGCGCGTGCTGCGGCGCCTGCATCGTTCTTTCCGACGCGAGGCGATCCGGCAAGCGGGAAATGTACGCGGCCACTTACGTGAAATACCACGGGGGTGGATCGCTTACTTTGTCGCGACAAGCCATACGGTGCGCCTTCGAGAATGAAACGTTACGCGCGCGGAGCGAGATGACGGTGGAGAATCAAACGACAGCGGCCATCGAGCGGCCACTCGTTTACCTGAACCCCTCCTTGCACGTTTCCGCCTTGCGGGTAAACGGGGAGGAGGTCGCTTTCGAGCGGGAGCATCAAGCGGTAGTCATCTCCAGGGAAGCGTTACCGGGAGAGACGTGGAGCGTGGAGATGGAGTACACCGGCGGGATCGACGAGTCGATATGCTATCTCGACATCCCGGACGAGTACCTCCGCGTCCCGTTCTCTCACGCTTACGGGGACTGTCGCGGGGGAGAGAAATACGCCTTCCTGGAAGAGAATTTCGTGCTACTGACCCCGGAGTGCCTGTGGTACCCGGTGACGCTCCCGCCCGTGAACCCGTCGGACGTGTTCGACATACAAAAGGATTTCACGGAATACACGCTAGAGGTAGTCACGTCCGCGGGGAACACGGTCATCTCGCAGGGCGAGCGCCGCGTGTCCGGCGACACGGTCTCGTTCCGCGACGATCATCCCTCGCGCGGGCTTTCCCTTTGTATCGGGCCTTACACGTCGTACACCGTCC